>JASMER010000083.1 GCA_030752195.1 Gammaproteobacteria bacterium | reverse complement strand
CCGCCATCAGATCTCGAGCTCCGCGTCAAAGCGCTGGAGAGCCTGCTGCTTGAAAAAGGGCTTGTGAAGCAGGATGCCCTGAACGCGATCATTGATACCTATGAGCATCAGGTTGGTCCGAAGAACGGAGCACACGTGGTGGCTAAGGCCTGGTCTGACCTGCCGTTTAAACAGGCCTTGCTGGAAAACGCGACCGCAGCGGTCGCAGATCTGGGTTACATTGGCCGACAGGGAGAGCATCTCACAGTGGTTGAAAACACTTCGGACATTCACAATCTGGTGGTCTGCACCTTGTGCTCATGTTACCCCTGGACGCTGCTCGGTTTGCCCCCGGTGTGGTACAAATCAGCGCCCTACAGGGCAAGAGCGGTGAGTGAGCCACGTGCCGTGCTTGCCGAGTTCGGCACGGTGGTGCCGGAGCACACGGACATCCGAGTCTGGGACTCAACCTCTGAGATGCGCTACCTGGTTCTGCCCGAGCGGCCAGCCGGCACCAAGGGTTGGAGCGAGTCACAGCTGCAGGCTCTGGTGACTCGCAATAGCATGATCGGCGTCGAATTGGCCCGGCCTGGGGCTGAGGAGGTCAAATGAACGGCGGCCATGATCTGGGTGGCCGACAGGGGTTTGGCACAATTAATGCTGAGCCGGAAAGCGAAGAGCCGCTCTTCCACGCGGAATGGGAGCGTCGAATCTTTGCGCTCACACTGGCTACAGGCATGCTGGGTCAGTGGAGCATTGATGAATCACGTCATGCCCGCGAGCGTCAAAATCCTGCGGACTATCTGAGGCACAGCTACTATGAAAATTGGCTGGTAGGCCTGGAAAAGTTACTAGAGGAAAAAGATCTGGTAGCGCGCATTGAACAGGACGCGCAATGCTTTCGGGTGCCTGATGCGGCGGACGCTCGAAAAATTCTGCGAAGAGGGGGGCCGACGCTGCTGCCTGATTCAACACAGCCCCGGTTTCGGCCAGGGGACCGCCTGCGGGTCGCAAGACGTCAGCAGGCTGGCCACACGCGTGTGCCAACCTATGTTCAGGGTGCTTATGGAACCGTGGTGAACCACTATGGGACACACATTTATCCGGATCAGAATGCCATAGGGCAGCGAGCTGGCGAGCACCTCTACTGCCTTCGCTTTGAAGGACGTGAATTGTGGGGCTCAGAATCTTCTTCCCAATCGGTTTACGTCGACCTGTGGGAACCTTATCTCGAGGAGATTCGCTGATGTCGCTATTCGACCAACCCATCGAAAACGGTGAGCCGGTTTTCAAGGAGCCCTGGGAAGCACAGGCCTTCAGCCTGGTCATTGCCCTGCATGAAAAAGGCGTTTTTAGCTGGGAGGAGTGGTCTGAAGCCCTGGCTCAAGCGATTCACTGGGGTCTGCATCAATCCGGCGTAAACGATGTCGTTCAACGGGAGGATGAAGGGACCGGAGACCTGATGGGAGGAAAAGGGGACACAGGTGACAGCTACTATCAGCACTGGCTGGCTGCGCTTGAACATCTAGCGATCGCCAAGGGTCTGTCAGAGGCTGGTGAGTTGGCGCAGCGGGTGCAGGCATGGAGAGAGGCCTATTTGGCGACGCCACATGGGCAGCCGGTTGAATTGGTGAGCAACTGAAGATAGATGCGAACATTGCTAATGAGGCGAATTGACTGCCCGAGAGATAGGCCATACCCTGTAATAAGGCATCTGACAGACGGATCCTGATTGCACAAGTTTTCACTGGCCCGCGCAGGGTAGGGCAGAAGGCAAGAGAGTGACAAGGCCGCCGGAGTGTGTAACCGATGCCAATAATAAAAAGAGTCCGATGACTCAACCTCAGCACAGATTCCGAATTAAGTCTTTAGCTTAAGCAGGCTTACCGGGATTCCTAACAGGAGAAATTACTGATGAATCGCCAGGTACTGATTGCCTCTGGTCTTGCTCTAATGGTCTTGATCGGTGCGCCGGTTATCGCCCATCATGCGAGCGCACCCTTTTATGATCCTGAAGACCGTGTCGAGATAAGTGGCACGATTACCCGGTTCGTTTTTCGAAACCCCCATGCGTTCCTTTTTTTGGATGTCCCGGATGAGGGCGGAAACGCGGTGGAGTGGCAGGTTGAACTCGGCGCGCCGGTCAGCTTACGTCGTGTCGGATGGACGCCGGAAACGCTCGCGGTTGGCATGAATGTGAATGTAGCGGGAAATCGCTCTCGGGCAGAGGGCACAAACGGACTTTGTTGCGTGCGCATGACACGCGAAGACGGCCGTCCCGTTCTGGAGGGTGGTCGCGTTCGTGAAGACGACAGTAACTAGAGGCCTACATATGAGAGTTTCCGAACAATTGGCAGGCGCTATCCTGCTGTTCAGCACATGTATCTTCAACGCTTCTCAGATCAGTGCACAAAATGACGAGGCCATCCCAGACCTGAGCGGCATCTGGGATGGGGGTTTCAGCGTGCGCCCTGTCAATGGCGTAGACGTGCCCTGGGGCGAAGACAATTTTCCCAACCTCAATGCGCGCGCGTTGGCCTATCAGGAGGTCTGGGAAGAGACTATGGCGCCGAAGTATGACTGCCAGCCGGCGTCCTCGCCAGCCATTCAGTACGACCCCTATGCCATGCAGGTGACCCAGTGGCCAGATCGGGTGCTGTTCCGCTACGAGAAGGATGATCAGCTGAGAACCGTGTGGCTTGATGGGCGTGAACCTGAGGCGACCGATTTCAGCCTACAGGGATTTTCAGTCGGTCACTACGAAGATGGATCACTGTATGTCACAACAACCCATTTTGTCTTCGACATTGCCGGGTTCGATGACTACAACGGCATTCCCTCGTCAGCACAGAAAGTCGTGACTGAACGCTACTGGCGAGAAGGTGAGGAACTCAAGCTCACGCTGACTGTCGAAGATCCGATGTTCCTGCAGGAGCCAACCTCATACACAACCAGATGGTTACCTTCGGGCCCGGACTATCGATTGCAGCCTTATGATTGTGACCCTGAAGCCTCGCGTACTTCCGTCCGCTTCTATCCTTCCAAATACGACTGATCTTCAATGGTCGCAGTCAGCCGGTCCCCACATAGGGGATCAGGCGGCCAGTGAGCAGTACCCCAAACCAGCAGGCGAGTGATACATAGGCTACGCATCTCGCCAGTCGAGGAGGGGTTGTCCTGTCGTCCCAGGCCACCAGGATCGGGCTGACGCGCCAGTGGTAGAACAGCGCGTTGAGGCCGGCCAGACCGATCAGCAGCATCTTGAGCTGGAACCCGATGTTGATTGAATAGCGACCCGGATCGCCAAAAAAGAAAAGAATTCCGGTAATGAGATTCAAAGCAAAGCCTACCAGCACAAGCGGCAGCAGCTGATGAGTGGACGCCGGTGTCACTCCCTTGAGATGGCCAGCCATGCGCAGATCAACGACCAGCAGTCCGCCAAATAACAGCGCCAGCCCCAGAAAGTGAATGATTTCCATCACCGGCCAAAGCCAATAGGTCTTCTGAATCCACAGATTGAATGGGCTGCCGTCGGCAAAATTCGCGAGAGAAGACCACATGAGACTAAAAGAGGTAGGCGATCAGGCGGCCGGCGATAATGGCACCGACCCAGGCTGAAAGGGAGAGGCAAGCAAGCGTCCGCGTAGATAAATCAGGTGACAACGCCCCTGCTCTAATAGTGATTGATCTTAGTCCACGCCTCTGCAAGCCGAACGCGCAGGTCAGTCCGGCGGCTATACAGACGAGCTTAGCCAGAAAAGGGGCGCTGCCAGCCAGATAACTAGCCTGGGAGCTGAACAACAAGAAGCCCGACAGGGCATTCAAGCAAAATGCAGCGATGACCACCGGGATCAGATCAGAAAATACCTGGGAATCCAATTCCTGGAAAAAGCCAAGCAGTTTCAAATCCCTCATGCTCAGCAGTCCAACGACGACGGCGAGGCCGACGATGTGGCAGGCAAGCAGGGCGGGGTATGCCCAGAGGGACTCTCCAACCCAGATCGCCACAGAGCTAGTTTCAAGCGCTGTTAGCAATGCTTCTCTCCCTGTGACTTCTGTTGCTCAGCTCGCCGCTGGCAAGCTCTGTCCGGAAGGCTGCTTGGGTCGCGGTGTGCATAGCGCTGAATGATCTCAAAAGTGCTCTCGCTTAGAATGTGTGTCTGACTCGAAAGGCATATCGAACCCCTTCAGTGCGACAGTAGTTCTCTATCTCTTCGATGATGCCAGAGGTGATGCGACCATCGTACCGGGTGCGCAGGCGACAGTTCTCTTTGTTATTTGCATTTTGAATATCGAAACGAAAGGTCACGCCATTAAAGGCCCTTTTTTCCAGAAAGAAAGATAGGCTGTACTCTTCCGAATCACGCTCTGTATCGAATAGATCAAAATTGACCCGCTGCAACCCCTGCTGATCGGACCAGCTGTAATTGAAGCCGTAGCTAAAGTTCCAGGGCTGATAGTCGTGGCGGAAACTGGCGCGGGTAGACCACCTCCCAGGATAACGCATCCGACGTTTACGCAGCAGAAACGGATCGACGACGGACGAATCGCCTGCGCCTATTCGCAGGGTAGCTAGCGCATTCGGCAGGCCGAGAGGGGTCAACTTCGAACTGGCCTCAACACTGATTCCGTATCTTTTGCCAGCGCCGATATTTCCCCGGGCTGACAGTAAATTCTCTTCCGAGGCAGAGACGTCGATTCGCCCGATGACATCGTCAATATCGCGATAGTACAGCTGGGTGTTGATGACTCCCAGCCCTTCGGGCAAACGGTATTCAAAGTTCACATCGTATCGCCAAGTCTGCTCCTGCACGACGTCCGGATTGCCACCCTGAACGTTTTGATCATCATCGCTGTTGTCCTGCGACAGGCTGAAGTCTGAGAAACTTAGCTGAGACACTTCCTTTTCAATGGTGGCTCGAAGCTGAATTGTAGGCGTGATGTCGAATCGATAATCGACGCGTGGTCTCAAAAAGCTGAAGCTGCGAGCGTTATTGACATCTCCCGCCTGCGTTATGGTTGAATCCTCAAAGATCAGCTGGCTCTCTAGCGCCATGCGTTCGTTGAGCTGCCAGTTGTGAATACCAAAGTATTCATAGCGAACCTCCTCGATTTCGGAAAAGGCATTGTCGAGCTGCGCGGCGGGCAGGTTGCCGGTAGCCGCTGACGGCATGCTGCTGCCAAAGCGTGAGCCGACCAGCAGTCCATTGTTACGAATTGTTTGAGCGCCTTCGACGCCGAGTTCCAGGGCCTGCTCTGGAATAACGTCCCAGGTATAGCTGGTCCGTAATATGCGCTCTCGATCCCTGCCAAGACTTCTGAGAAAGAGGTCCTTATCGTCACCGGCGTCGAGCACATCGAAACGTTCCCGAACAAAATCGCTCTCGGTGTCATTCACAAGGAACAGCACACGATAAGTGGCGCCTGAGCTAAAATCGTATTCGTAGTCAGCGCCAATTTCCCAGTTGTCTCGATCGAACTGATTACCTTCCCGCACCTTGCGCTGGTCTTTTGTATCGCCGCGAAAATCGGTAATGGTTCGACTGACGCTGGTGGGTGGGCTCGTTTGTCCGATCAGCGCATTGAACTGCACGATACTGTTTTCAAACTGGTAGCCAAGGTTCATGCTGGCTTGAAGGTCATTCTGATCGCGAATGATGGTCTCTTCACGAATCTCGAGCAGTCGACCGGCGGGGCCACGGCTGGCTTCAAAGGTGTCATTAGCCCTGTATCTGGGCTCGGATTCGACGGCGAAAAGATAGTTGAACTGGCCATTTTGGCCGGTGTAGGAGAATCTGCCGCCCGGTGCGACGGTGCCGTCCTGAATCAGATCGGCGTTGATTTCAGCGGCAAGGCTCGAGCGTGAGGCAGATTCGATCAGGACTATGTTGATGACTTGACTGCCACCTCTGACGTCGATCTCTTCAGAAGTCCCCCGGATAATTTCGATATATCGCACCTGACTGGCCGCTATGCGGCGCAGCTGATCGCGGCTGCCGTTCGATTTCCCCGTAATTCGTTGACCGTTAATCAGAATTTCGTTGCCGCCACCGCCAAGGCCTCGGCGGCCGCCTCCGCCACCGCGTCCGAGCGCCAAGCCAATACCCGGGATGCGAGAGATCATATCGTTAACTGAAACGGGCTGGAACTGTTTGAAGAATTCCGCCTCAAAAACGACTGTTGAATTTTCCAGAGGTTCATTTTGGGCGATGGCAACTTGCCCGAGGCTAAGCACGGTGATCAGAACAGCCGAATATAGGCCTGTGAGAAGGTTTGAACGGGGGCTTTGACGGCGCAGGGACACATGTCACTCCATGGCTTGCCGCATCAGCGGATTGTGTCGTTGGGACATCCCTATAACGTGTGCTCAGTGCGCATAGATTACAGGGGCTCGGTGCCTGGACTCCGCAATATGTGCTGTTCGAGCATCAAAGGAGACCTCCGCAGGAGGGTAGATGTAGGCGGCGAGTTGGGTGATCCAGGCGTTCTACTTGCCGCGCACTTCACTTTACCATCAGGAAGGATCGTTAGTCTGCAGTTCCTTAAGCTTTTCCAGGCTGATCTTGCCTTTAAGGGACATGATGTAGGCCGCGCCGGAAAGCAGCAAAATTGAGGCTGACTCGCTGATTAGCACCAGCGCTTCAGTTTCCTTACTCTGCATGACAATCAGTCTGCAGAGGGCGGTGATGGCGATAATAATCGGCAAGGTCAGCGGTATTCGTGAAGACGAAATATAAG
>JASMER010000082.1 GCA_030752195.1 Gammaproteobacteria bacterium | reverse complement strand
CGCAGAGGCCCGGGGAAGCAGTCTGGAACGCAAGCTTCTTCAGCACCCTTTTGTGGAAGACCGTCGGGTACCGCTGATCCTGGGTGAACACGTCACCACCGACGCCGGTACCGGAGCAGTGCACACGGCACCCGACCATGGTCTTGATGATTTCTACGTCGGGCTGAAATACGGGATCGGCACCCTCAATCTGCTCGATGAACACGGCGTTTTTACCGCAGGTGCAGGGCAGTTTGCCGGTGATCACGTCTACAAGGTTGATGAAAAGGTCATCGGCGTTCTGGAGCAGGTGCAGGCGCTTGTCGCGCAGCAGACGATTCACCACAGCTATGCGCACTGCTGGCGGACTAAAACACCACTCATTTACCGGGCAACACCGCAGTGGTTTATCAGCATGACAGAAAAGGATTTGCTGGGCTCCGCGCTGGAGGCGGTCAAAGGGACTAAATGGATACCTGACTGGGGCGAAGCACGTATCGAATTGATGCTCAAAGGCAGTCCGGACTGGTGTGTTTCCCGTCAGCGCACCTGGGGGGTGCCGATTACCCTGTTTGTGCACAAGCAGACACAGGAACTGCATCCGCGTACGGAAGCGCTTTTTGAAGAGATCGCAACTTTGATTGAAAAGCAGGGGATGGACGCCTGGTTCGAAGCAGAAGCCGAAGACTTCCTTGGCGCAGAGGCAGAGGACTATGAAAAGGTCAGTGATACTCTCGATGTCTGGTTTGATTCTGGGGTCACCCATTTCTCTGTGCTGCAGCGACGCGATGAGCTTCAGTATCCCGCTGACCTGTATCTGGAGGGCTCTGATCAGCACCGAGGCTGGTTTAACTCTTCTCTGAAGACCGCGATTGCCATATACGGCTCTGCCCCTTACAAAGAGGTCCTGACCCATGGTTTCTTCGTGGATGCGGAGGGCCGGAAAATGTCCAAATCTCTGGGCAACACAGTCGCGCCGGGAAAGATTTACCAGCAATACGGGGCCGACATTCTGCGCCTGTGGGTGGCTTCCACGGATTTCCGTGGTGAGATGACTGTGTCAGATGAAATTTTCAAGCGGGTGGCAGATGCTTACCGCAGGATACGGAATACGGCGCGTTTCATGCTGGCTAATCTGAATGGATTTGTACCCGAAGAAGATGCCCTGCCGAGTGATCAGCTGCTGGCTCTGGACTACTGGATCGTCAGGCAATGCCAGCTGCTGCAGGATGAAGTTGTGAATCATTATCACAGCTACAATTTCTTGAGTGTCTATCAAAAAATTCACAATTTCTGCGTGACGGAACTCGGTGGGTTTTATCTTGATGTCATCAAAGACCGTCAGTACACCACACAGGTCGACAGCCGGGCGCGCCGCTCAACTCAGACGGCCATGTTGCAAGTTGTCGAGATGCTTTCGCGTATGATTGCGCCTATTCTGAGTTTTACCGCTGATGAGATTTGGCAGCACATACCTGGAGATCGGGTGGACTCTGTGTTCCTTTCCGATTTTGAAGAAGGACATTCAGCCCTGGAAGAGTCCGGGGAATTTGATGACGCATTCTGGCGCCGGATTCTTGAAGTGAAAACTGCCGTCAATCGAGAGCTCGAAGTGCAGCGCGCTGAAAAAACAGTGGGCTCTGGTTTGAGCGCTGAGGTTGACCTGTTTTGCGATGGCCAGCTCGCTGACGACCTGGCTCGGCTTGGAGAGGAGTTGCGCTTTGTGCTGATCGTGTCGAGAGCTTCTGTGAATTCCGGAACACCTGCACCAGAACAGGCGTTTGCGACGGAAGTGGCGGGCCTGAGCCTGCGTGTCACGGCGTCAGAACACAAAAAATGCGAGCGCTGCTGGCATCATCGTGAAGATGTGGGTCAGGAAGCGGCGCATGCGGGTCTGTGCCTGCGCTGCGTCAGTAATGTTGCCGGAGACGGTGAACTTAGACGTTTTGCCTGATCGTAGTATCTGGATGACAAGCACGAGCTCCCCAATTGTTGCAGGGTCGCAAGTCACCCTCTATTTTTCTCTGGCACTGCCGGGAGGTGACATTATCGATTCTAATTTCGATAAAAAGCCCGCCAGTTTTCGTCTGGGAGATGGTCAGATGCTGCCCGGGTTCGAGCAGGTACTGCTGGGTCTTTGTTCGGGAGAGGAAGTGGAAACAACTCTCGAAGCGAAAGAGGCGTTCGGGGAACGTAATCCGCGCAATGAGCAGGTATTTCCTCTGGAAAAATTCGAGCACTTGCTGGAGGACGATCTTCTTCCCACAAGGGTCGGTAGTGTTGTTTCATTTAAGGATGCTGGTGGCTTTGATCTGCCCGGCGTCGTCAAGGCAATTGGAGAGAAGACAGTGAGTGTCGATTTTAACCACCCGCTGGCCGGTAAGGGCATCGTGTTTGCAGCGCGAATTGTCTCCGTCCTCCCCCCTGAAGAGCAGGCTGTCGAAGTGAAATTGTCATGACGGATGCTGACATTGTCCAGCCACAGCCCGAAGTGGATCCACCGTTGATACGTCTGGCAAACCCACGTGGGTTCTGCGCAGGAGTCGATCGGGCAATCGACATTGTCAACAGGGCGCTGGATATCTTCGGTGCCCCGGTGTATGTCCGTCACGAAGTGGTGCATAACAAATTTGTTGTCGAAACTTTGCGCGCCCGCGGCGCGATATTTGTCGATGAGCTAGGAAATATCCCGCAAAGGGATCAGCGCGACAGAGCACCTATTGTGATTTTCAGCGCCCACGGCGTCTCGCAACAGGTGAAAGAAGAGGCCGACCGCAGAGGCTTCAAGATATTCGATGCCACCTGCCCGCTGGTTTCCAAGGTGCATCTGGAAGTGGTTAAATTCAGCAGGGCCGGGCGCGAGTGTGTTCTGATCGGCCACCAGTTTCATCCGGAAGTGGAAGGCACTATGGGTCAGTATGACGACAGCCTGGGTGGACATATCTACCTGGTGGAATCGGTCGCTGACGTGCAAACCCTCGAGGTTGAGGATCCTGCTCGCCTTTCCTACGTCACACAGACGACGCTCTCCATGGATGACACCGCTCGCATCATTGACGCGCTGCGCAAGCGCTTTCCTGCTATTGAGGGTCCGCGCAAAAAAGACATTTGTTATGCGACGCAGAATCGTCAGGATGCAGTCAAGCAACTTGCTCTTGAATGTGATCTGCTGTTGGTGGTTGGCTCACCCAGTAGTTCGAATTCAAACCGGTTGAGGGAGTTGGCGGAACGACTAGGCTGTGACGCTTATCTGATCGACAGCGTTGAGGACATCGATTCATCATGGTTTGACGGCAAGTCGCGCTTTGGGGTCACAGCCGGAGCCTCCGCGCCCGAAGTGCTGGTCGAGCAGGTGATCAGCAGGTTGAAGGAGCTTACCGACCTGCCGCCAGAAGAGTTACCAGGTGCTGAAGAGCACATCGTTTTCAGCATGCCGAAAGAACTTCGGCCGACACAGATCTGAGTTCTCAGGCCGGCAGGTTGTTCAGTTCGTCCAGCTTGCTGCGCAACGCGGTAAGTGCAGCCTGCATTTCTTTCTGTTTAGCGTGCTCTTTGGCAACCACTGCATCGGGCGCATTGCTGACAAATTTCTCATTGCTCAGTTTGCCGGTAACCGATTTTAAGCCGGCTTCAAGCTTGCCGATTTCTTTCTCCAGTCTTGCGGCTTCAGCGCTGACGTCGATTAATCCGGCCAGTGGCACCAGCACTTCAACGTTGTTGTGCAGGCCTGTAGCGCAGGTCGGAGTGGCGTCATCAGGGCTCAGCCATTCAATGGATTCGAGTTTGGCCAGTTTCTGTAAGTAAACCCAGTTCAGCTGCAGAAAGTTCTTATCCTGCGCATCGCTACCGCGCAGAAAGGCGCGAATGGATCTGGCTGGAGAGATATCCATCTCGCCCCGGATATTGCGGATGGCAAGTATTATGCCTTTCAGCCAGTCAATTTCCGCCTGGGCCACCTCATCGATCTGAGCTGGATCAAATTCTGGATAGGGCTGCAGCATGATGCTGTCCCCTTTGATGTTAATCAGCGGGGCAAGTTTCTGCCAGATTTCTTCAGTTAAAAATGGCATAAACGGATGCAGCAGCCGGAGACTGCGTTCCAGCACGGTCAGCAGCACGCGTCGGGTTGCCTGTGCAGCCTGAGGGTTGTTCTCTTCATCCCAGAGGATCGGTTTGCTGAGCTCCAGATACCAGTCGCAATACTCATTCCAGATGAACTCATGCAGTGACTGGGATGCCAGATCAAAGCGGTAGTCCGCCAGAGCGGTCAGGACATCGTCTGTCGTTTGCTCGAGTCTGCTGATAATCCAGCGGTCTGCACTGGAAAACTCGGCAGGATTCCACTCAGGTGACAGAGGCTTTCCTTCGCTGTTCATCATGGCGTAGCGGGCCGCATTCCAGATTTTGTTGCAAAAATTACGGAAGCCCTCGGTACGGCCGACGTCGAATTTAATGTCGCGTCCTGTGGAAGCCAGGGAATAATAGGTAAAGCGCAGGGCATCCGTGCCGTAGGCAGCGATGCCTCCAGGAAAACTTTCCCGGGTCAGTTTTTCTATTTTCTGCTTCAGCTGCGGCTGCATCATGTCCGCAGTGCGTTTGCTGACCAGCTCGTCGAGCCCGATGCCGTCGATCAGGTCTATCGGGTCCAGAATATTGCCCTTGGATTTGGACATTTTCTGGCCATGTTCATCACGCACCAGACCGGTGATGTACACTTTTTTGAAAGGGATCTCACCGGTGAATTTCAACGTCATCATAATCATCCTCGCCACCCAGAAGAAGATGATGTCAAAACCGGTCACAAGCACGTCAGTTGGGTGGAATTTATTGAAGTATTCGAGATCATCCGGCCAGCCCAGAGTGGAGAATGTCCACAACGCTGAGGAGAACCAGGTATCCAGAACATCTTCATCCTGACAGAGTGTTAGCGCATCGGGGAGCTTATATTTCTGCCGGACCGCCGACTCGTTGCGGCCGACATACACGTTTCCTTCACTGTCGTACCAGGCAGGAATGCGATGGCCCCACCACAGCTGACGACTGATACACCAGTCCTGGATATTCCTCATCCAGGCGAAGTAGGTGTTTTCCCAGTTCTTCGGCACGAATTCGATCTCGCCGTCTTGGACGGCTTTGATTGCCGGGTCGGCCAGAGACTGGATTGCAATATACCACTGGTGTGTAAGGTACGGCTCGACCACAACGCCGCTGCGATCTCCCCTCGGCACTTTGAGCTTGTGAGGCACGATCTTCTCAAGCAGACCGAGAGACTCCATGGCTTCAATAATCCGCGCTCTTGCCTCGAATCGGTCAAGGCCACGAAAGGCCTCAGGCGCCTCTTCGTTGATAGAGGCATCATCATTGAGAATGTTGATGATTTCCAGAGCATGGCGCTTCCCCATATCATAATCATTGAAATCATGGGCTGGCGTGATCTTGACGCATCCGGTACCGAATTTAGGGTCGACGTAATCGTCGGCAATAATGGGAATTCTGCGCTCAGACAGCGGCAAGTCGACAAACTTGCCGACCAGATGCGCATAGCGTGCATCTTCCGGGTGGACCGCGACGGCGGTATCGCCGAGCATTGTTTCAGGGCGGGTTGTGGCGATCGTGAGATGCCCGTCGCCGTCGGCGATGGGATAGTTGAAGTGCCAGAGAGAACCGTCTTCCTCCTCTGAGATGACTTCAAGGTCAGAAATGGCGGTGTGCAGTTGCGGGTCCCAGTTTACCAAGCGATTACCCCGATAAATTAGCCCCTCTTCGTAAAGGTCGATGAAGACTTTTTCGACAACCTGTGAAAGCTGTGCGTCCATTGTGAAACGCTCTCTGGACCAGTCCAGGGAGGAACCCATGCGTCTCAGCTGCTGGGTAATAATCCCGCCGGATTCTTCCTTCCAGTCCCAGACTCTGCCGACGAATGTCTCTCGCCCCACTTCATGCCGATTGGTGCCGGCACTGGCTAGCTGCCGTTCCACCACCATTTGTGTTGCGATACCGGCATGATCGGTGCCGACCTGCCACAGCGCCTGACGTCCCTGCATTCGGTGAAAGCGAACCAGAGCATCCATAATGGCATGCTGAAAACCATGCCCCATATGCAGTCGGCCTGTCACATTGGGGGGAGGAATGGCAATGCAATACGGAGCACCTTCTCCCTGCGGAGCAAAGTAGCCTTTCTCTTCCCAGGACCGGTACCAGCGATCTTCGATTTGCTGTGGTTGAAAAGTCTTGTCCATCTGGAGCTGTGATGTCTTGATCTGAAGAGGCGCAAGTATACATGAAGCAGGCCGGCATTGTGGCCTGTCTGTCACGGCGAATCAAAGTTTGTGGGTCTCCGGCTGAAAGCCTTGTTGTTGATAGAACCGATAGCTCTGACGGCCGGCCTGAAGCTCTTCCGGGTCGTCGCTCATGATTTCATTGATGCGCTGGTAGCGAGTCAGATTCTGGCAGGGATGCATGGAGAGGTTGATAAACACGTCCCCATACTCTGCCTGTCGTATTTCAGTGCCGATGACTACAGGCTCGAAAACGGCTGATTCGGCAAGGGCGTGAGGTACAAAACTGCTTGGCTTGAACTGCCATAGCAGTGCATCCATCGCCACAGCTTGCTCGGCTGAGTCAACCTGAATGAACACCTGGTGGCCGAGCTGGATGGCTTTTTCTGCCAGTCGGCAGGCGAACTGTCGGCGGCTCTCCTGATCCGGGCTGCTCAGGGCATAGAAATTCACCTGTGTCA
>JASMER010000081.1 GCA_030752195.1 Gammaproteobacteria bacterium | reverse complement strand
TGAACAATTTGTGACAGTTTAATGCTTGGAAATTGCGCTTTCCGGCATCAGAATTAGGTTAGGGAGAAGATTTTCCCACAACGCAGCCCCACTTCTCGGCTTGTTGAGGATTGAACCATGAGATTAGACAGGATTTTTGGCTTCGGTGCCCTGATGATATCGCCCGCGCTGGTTAACGCGCAGCAGTCAGATGATCATCCTACCTATGCCAAAGAGGTGTCACGGATTATTCAGGACAACTGCCAGATCTGCCACCAGCCTGGCGCGATTGGCCCGATGTCGTTTACTAGCTATGAAGAAGTGCGCCCCTGGGCACCTCTAATCCAGCTCAAGGTGAAGAACCGGGATATGCCACCCTATCAGTACGATCGGGACACGGGCGTGCAGGAACTCAAGAACGACTGGCGTCTGTCGCAGGAAGACATCGACACGATTGTCGCCTGGGTCAATGCCGGCTCGCCTCTGGGTAACCCAGAAGAGCTTCCTCCACCGCGAGAATACCCCAAGAAAGGCGAATGGCGTCTTGCGGCAGATCTTGGCCAACCCGACCACATCATTAGATCAACCGCCTGGGATGTTCCAGCCGAGGGACAGGATCTCTGGTGGGAGCCGGTTGTAGATTCTGGAATTACCGAAAGCCGCTGTATTAAAGCGGTTGAGACGTTGCCTTCAGCCGCTGCACAGGGCTCGACGCACCATGCTAACTCGCATTTCAAGATTCTAGACGATGAAGGTGAGTGGGTGGACAGCGATCGACTGTCAGAGTTTGCGCTTGGCAAGCTCGGCGAAAAGGTCCCCGAAGGTGCCTGTCGCAGAGCACCTGCCAACTCCAAGGTTGAATGGGAGATCCACTACTTCCCGGACGGAACCGCCGTCCCGCAGGATCAGGTCCAAGTAGGAATATGGTTCTACGATGAGGAAGATGAGTTTGTAGAAGAAGAGTCATACAAGCAAGATCTACGCGCATACCGTTTGGATGGTGGTGGCGACTATATGATTCCGCCTCACGGCACGTTGATGACTCAGGGGTTCCATTCGTTTGACCATCCGGTGCGCATCGACAGCTGGCAGCCGCACATGCACCTTCGCGGTGTTGCGATGTCTTTGGAGATTTTTAATCCCGAGACGGGTCGTAAGGAAATGCTGAGCCAGGCATCTAACTGGACGGCGGCCTGGAATCACAGCCATACCTATGAGGAGGGTTACCAGCCGCTGGTTCCCGCAGGGGCTACTCTAATTATCTCTGCCTGGTACGACAATACCGAAAACAACCCCATGAATCCGGATCCGGACCAGTGGGTTGGAGCGGGTCAGCGCACCACCGACGAGATGTCTCACGCCTGGATCGCAATGACCCATCTCGATGAGTCGGGCTACGAGAAGCTGCTTGCCGAACGCGAAGAGCGCGACCGGCGTAGCCTGGCCGGATCCGACGACTAACAGACCGTAACGTTGACGCTCAGAATAAAAAGCCAGGCGCCCTCGGCCCCCGGCTAAATGCCCCTGTGACGCGTCCAACCTTGAGGTCGGTTCAGTCTAGCCCTTTTCTGACGGGGAGAGCTTGTCTCCACCTAGCATCCCAATGAGTGTCACCCCCCTGATTGGTCAGTCAGCAATGGCTGATTATCGGGTCCGCTGGATAAGCAGACCGAGCACCGGTATCCTCGATTGTGCGAATATCTTTCAATCTAGGCTGTGCCCCGCGCAATATCCGGTCATGTCAAAAATGTGCCGAATTTCTGCGCTCTGGTCGTTTTGGGCCACAGGCTCTGATCGGTTTTCAGTGCGGAGCATTCAAGCTCAAAAGGAAGCGTCATCGAGGGGGCTGTGTTTTACTTTTCGCCACAAAAGGACTTCATAGGGCATACCATTGCCCATGCTGATAAGCCCGTTCAGGCCAGGCACAGCACCCTGACAGACGGCGCAGAAGTGACCCTTCTGGATTGTGGTGTGATCCGGTTTGAGCCCAACACAGCGAGCAAGCTCTCTCTTGTTATTTCCTGTGGCGTTCATGGCAACGAGACAGCACCCATAGAAATTGTGTCTCAACTCGTCAGCGAACTGCTGTCCGGGGAAGTCACTATTGCTGTCCGGGTCCTGTTCATTCTCGCAAATCCCTGGGCCATGGCGGAGGACAGGCGTTTTGTTGATCTCAATATGAACAGGCTGTTTTGTGGTAAGTGGCAGCATGAAGATCTTAGCTTGAAAGAGGTGAAGCGTGCCGCCAGGCTGGAGGCTTACGTTGCGAACTTCTTCGCCGAGGAGCCGGTTACCGTTGAGCAGCGGCTGCATTACGACTGCCACACGGCGATCAGAGCCTCGGCCAGAGAGCGCTTTGCTGTTTATCCTTTTGTGCCTGATCGTTTACTCCCTGAACAACAGAAAGTACTCCTGGCGAGTGCTGACATCACTACCGTGCTGCTGCAGCAGGAGTGTGCCAACACGTTCTCTTCTTTTACTTCAGTTAAACAGGATGCGCAGAGTTTTACCTTGGAATTGGGCAAGGTCTTGCCTTTTGGTGCCAATGATCTTTCGCGCTTTTCAGGTATCGAACTGCTCCTTCGATCCGTGATCTCCGGTGAAGAGTTGCCGAGCCCATCGGCAGAAGGCATTGAACAATTCGTGGTGCATCACACCCTTGAGAAATCCAGTGAAAGCTGGAAATTCCATTTGCCCGATGATGCGCCCAATTTTTCAGAGTGTGCGCCGGGCAGTCTGATCGCCGAAGACGGGAGCGCGCAATATCTCGTCGGAGAGGAGCCGGAGTACATCGTGTTTCCCAACCCCAGGGTTAAAGTCGGTGAACGAGCAGGGCTGATGCTTCGAAAACTTAGGAAGTAAGGGAGTCAGGCCGGCTATGCGCTAGCTCGCGTTAGACTAACCGGTGGCGAGATGTGGTAGTCTTGATCTCACTTACAGAGCGAACCCTGACGCGAGTCAGGAAAATCAAATTTGTGAACGCCCATCGCGATTCAGGCAACCGCAGTTCGATTGGAGAGGCAGTATGCACAAAAGATTTCAGTCTGGCCGTCAGACCAGGAGAGAGTTCCTCAAAAAGACAGCAGTTTCCGCTGCGCTTGCGGCAAGCCCGTTTGGTGCGGCGAGCGCCCAAGTGCGGCGGGTTGATAATATTGGGCTGCAGCTTTTCTCGCTGCGTCGGGAATTGGCTGAAGACTTCGAAGGCACCCTGGCCCAGCTTGCAGAGATCGGGTTTACGGAAATGGAGTTTGCCGGTTACCACGGTAAGACCCCCGGAGAGGTGCGAGGCATTCTAGACAGTTTTGGTCTCACTTCGCCCGCGTCCCATGTGCCTTTGCAGGCCATTCGGGATAATCTCGATCAAGAAATTGAGACTGCCGTGACGCTCGGCCAGCAATACATGGTGCTGCCCTGGTTGCCAGAAAATGAGCGCAGCCTTGACAGTTACCACAGAGTTGCAGAATTGCTGAACCGCACGGGGGAGAAGACCCGGGAGGCCGGCATCAGCATGGGCTACCACAATCATGATTTTGAATTTGATATTCACGAAGGTGGACGGATCGGCTACGACATTTTGACATCAGAAACCGAACCGGACCTGGTGATGTTTGAAATGGATCTGTTCTGGGCAGAAGAGGCCGGCTACGATGCCACCTTTTTCTTCCTCAAGTATCCGGGGCGCTACCCTATGATTCATGTCAAAGATCGCGCTGGTTCGGGTGAGATGGCAGATGTGGGGCGCGGCTACATCGATTTCCAGGAGCTGTTCAGCTACGGCAGCAAGGGCGGGTTCAGGCATTACTTTATTGAACACGACAATCCGACCGACGGCATCAATTCGATGGCCTACAGTTACAACACGGTCCGTAATCTGAGGTTCAACTCGACCTATGAGTTGCCTTACTGACATAGACGGAGATGCGGGCGACTGACGCCGCTTTACGGCGGCAGTGCCATTGCCGCGGTGCACTTGATTCGGCCCGAATGAATCTGTCTGAGCGAGTCAGGCGAAGCCAGAGAAAATTCTCTGATGCTCAGTCACGATGCGTGCGGTTTCTTCCGGCTCCGGATTGCGGGAGTAGTCGCCGAGCTTAAACGTGCCGCCCAGAAGAAGAGTATCGGTGCGGGAGAACATATACAGATTACCGTTGCCGCCGCCGATCGTGAGGTAGTCGACGTCCGGGTCAGGGGGCATGTAAACCAGCTGACCTTTGGCAGGTGTGATCTCCGTATCGTCAAACAGCGTCGCAGCGCCGAGTCCCGTGCAGTTGAAGAAAATTTTCTCTGGCAGAGCGAAAATTTCCTCTTTGCTGTTGAAATTGCGGATGACAAATCTGCCACCGTTTTGTAGAAAATCATCAATCAGTCGCCGCAGAAAAATAGCCGGCTCGATCATCATGGTAAGCTCGTGGCGGGCATAGGGGACAGGGAAGGGATGCTCGCCCGGCTGCAGATCCGTGCGGTAAGGGTAGAGATGTTCGAACTCGCCGCCTTCCTCGGGAGGCGTTTCGCTCAGGTTGTACAGTTCGGTCCACCTAACACCGTAATCCCTGCCACCGAGGCTTGTGAAAGCGTGATGGGCTATACGCGCGGCGAACTGAATTTGTTCTTTGAACGCCTCGCTGGACACTGCCGGATCATGAACGCTGTAGGGACCCCATTCGCCGCCGGCCACGTTTGAGGTGGTGTGACGGGCCATGTCTCTGGTATAGATCGTGACGTTCCAGCCGGCGTCCTGCAGCAGCCGCGCGCTGGTCAGGCCCATGACGCCGCCGCCGATGACACCGACTTCTTCGGGCGTCATGCCAATGGTTTCCCTCACAGCGAGAGCCGAACTGCCCCAGGAGAGGCTGATCCCGCCACCGCCATGGCCGTAGTTGTGGACAACCGTCTTCTCGTCAAACTGCTCGCTTTTCACGACAAAACCGGACGGACGGTAGGGCCGGTGGCCTACAACCTCCCGGATCACATTGTCCGTAGAGATTCTAGGTGCAACCCAGGGTCTGCGGGAATAGGGACGCCGGTAAGCGGCACCGCTGCTGATTCCAACCTGGCAATTGCTGAGTGCGGCGGTCAGGACGCCTGCGCCGGCCGCTCTAAAAATTTCTCGTCGACCAAAGGTTTTTTTCTTTTGCATAATTCGAAGGCCTAACGTGGAAAGAATGAGATTAAAGATAGCGAATTCTTTGGCTGAATCCCACTTCGCCAGCATTGCGATCAGTCGGCGTCAAGCGTCTATCCTGAATTCTGCACACGCCCCTTATAGATATTGGCATTCTGTCACACAGAGAAGCCTCGACAGGTGCGATGGACTTTGCCTGGCGCGCTCTTCGGTGCGGTTGTACAACGAGCCCGACTGGATGTGGCGCTGAAATACCGCTGATGCCTCCTTTCGTGGTTGCAGGATCTCTATCTCCAGCTTCTTGAGACCGAGTGTGTCGGCAGATGACAGCGGGCCGGCTTGAAAGATAATCTGGGATCAGGTGCTAGGCGATGACTTTATTCCTGCGTAGCTCTGCCAGTGCTTCGGCAGACAAATCTAGCAGTGAGCTGAGCACGTCATCGCTGTGTTGCCCCAGCGTGGCGGCCCAGTTCGCTGTAGCGTGATTCATGTGCTGGAAATTAATCGGCAGCGCCTGAATCAGAAATTCTCCCAAGTGCGCCTGTGAGATCTGACAGAAGGATTGTCGCTCCAGAACCTGAGGATGATCGAAGAGATCCTCCAATTGGGTGTAGGCACTACAGGGGACGCCAGCATCGTTCAGCGCTTCGTCACACTCTTGTGTGGTCAATGAGATCGACCATTTTTCGATTTCCTCTGCCAGTTCCTTGAAGTGGCGGGTCCGCTCGCCGAAGATAAAACGTGGGTCTGATCGCAACTCGGGGCGCTGCAACAGCGCGCACAGGCTCTCGAAATTCTTGTTGGAGACCGGTGTGACCATCGCGTACCCATCTTTGGTTCGAACAGGATGGAAACGTCCGATGGGCAGGGGCTCTGCTGATTGTGCCGCCTGAATGTGTGCAGGTATCAGTGTCATCATTGCTTCCATCATGCTCACGTCCACATGCTCGCCGCGGCCGAAGCGCTCGCGGCCCAGCAGCGCGGTCTGCACCGCCCCGAACGCGTATGCTCCGGTCAGGATATCTGCCACCATGATCTCCCAGTTCGGCGGCCGCTGTGGCATCTTTCCTTGGCTGGCGCCAAACACGGTGTCGAAGCCGCTGGCTGCATGAACAATCGGCGCGAAGGCCGCGCGATCCACCCAGGGGCCACTCTGGCCAAATCCCGAGATTGAGCAATAAATCAAATCGGCCTGCTCAGCTTTTAGGCTGTCGTAATCAAGGCCGAATTTCGCCATGATGCCCGGGCGAAAATTCTGGATGACGATGTCGGCTTTCCTGACAAGCGACCGCGCTAGCTCCTGGCCTTCGCCGGATTTCAGATCCATCGCCAGGCTGCGCTTGCCGGCGTTGAAATGGGCAAAAGCTTGGGTCATGCCACTGACGCTGCGGGTTAGATCCCCCAGCCCCGGAGGCTCGATTTTGATAACCTCAGCGCCGCAGTCCAGCAGGAAACGGGCGCAGATCGGGCCGGCATAAACGGCTGAGAAGTCAATCACTGTGTATCCGCTAAGCGGCTTGGGCTGATTCATGCTGGTTCACGAGAGAGTTTTTATGGAAGTTTGCACGTCGAGCGAGGTTGGCAAAATATCCTTTTCGGTTCACAGCTATGGAGCATACCCATCGGCTCCTGAAGCTGCAAATGCTTGGCTTCT
>JASMER010000080.1:373-6784 GCA_030752195.1 Gammaproteobacteria bacterium | reverse complement strand
ATGTCGTGTGGAGAGAGAAATGGCAAAATTGCCAGAAATGCGCGAACACTTGCTTCGCTTGAGGCTTTCCCTTACGCCTCAGAGAACGATGCCGATCTTTGTGCTCTATCCAGGGCTACTAGTCTTGGTCCTGATCGTGTTTGCATGGCTGCTGCCTCCTAGCGATAACCTTTCTGACCCTCTCTCGGGCCCGGGTGCTTCAGAGCAGGGGCCGATCTCTGTCGTTCCCGACTTTTCCGCCGTTGTTGAAATTGATCTAAGAAAGCGGCAGTTCTTTGACTTTTTGAAAGACTATATCTATGCGGCCAACGCTGAGGTCTTAGAAACGCGTCAGCAATTGAAGCGGTATGATGAAATCGCGGCAAGCGGTAGTCCGTTCTCACCAACGGAACGATCGTGGGTTTTAGCACTGGCTGATGAATATGATCTTGACACCAGAGAACTTTCCGAGCGGGAAATAACAGCAGAACTCATGAGTCGGGTTGACGAGGTGCCAGTTGCGATGGCTCTGGCTCAGGCCGCGAACGAATCTGCTTGGGGTACTTCACGGTTTGCTGTTGAGGGCAATAACATTTTCGGTCAATGGTGCTTCGAACAGGGTTGCGGTCTAGTTCCCTTGCAGCGCAAGGGCAATGCGTCTTATGAAGTGAGGAAATTCGATTCTATCAGCGCATCGGTCAGTGCTTATATAAAAAACATCAATTCCCAATATTCGTATGAGGAGCTCAGGGAGCTGAGGGCGCGCATGCGCAGTCGTAACGAGCCACTGAACGCCATTGATCTGGCGGCTGGGCTGGCCGCCTACTCTGAGAGAGGCGAAGATTATGTAGATGAGGTACGGAGTCTGATCGTACAGAACAAGCTAGACCGGCTCTGACCGAGCTACCGGGGGTTGATCCAGGGAACGGAATACCAGAAATATCTGCCGTTCTCCATCGAAGGAGCGGTGCATATATACCGCCACCTTCTACCCCCGTGCGCTTTAAGAGCCTGGATACGCAATAAACCCGAGTCTCGATCTTCCCAGTGCAACGTCAGCGCCTGCCCTTCATCGTAACATCGTAGCTGCGATTGGCTGATCCCATTTAGGTTGAACCGAACTAGTGCTTCAGGTCTATCGAGTTCGGTAACTGGCGAGTCGGGTTCGAGTAATTCAACGTCGAAGGCGAGTGAATTGAATTTAACTCGCGCAGTTTCGAGTTGTGCGTAAATTCCAGCTAGTGGGTAGCGTGGTAGGGCAAGGAAGTCTGAGTTGTAGCCTATCGCTCCAGAATTCTGTGCGAATCCGACGTAACCTTCTTCCCCAAGCATTGCCTTGATCTGTGCATCGAATTCTCCGTAGGGATAGGCAAGAAAGCGATGGCTTTGGCCTGTTTCCCTCAGGATGGTTGCTTCTGCTTCCAGCAACTCGCCTCGTTGCCGTGCCAACCAACTGGTATCTGTCTCTTCCTTGTTGCGACTCAACATGTAGGGATGGCTGACCATATGATTGGCAATCAGCACCCCCGCTTCGGAGAGCTCTCTGACCTGTTTCCAGGTCATATAATTTTTTTGACGGTCGTTAATGGGCTCTGTGCTCAAAAATAGCGCAAACGGCATATCGTATGCTTTGAGAATCGGAAAGGCGTTCTCATAGATTGACGAATATCCATCGTCAAAAGTGATAGCAACAGCGCGCTCTGGTAGTGGGGTCTTGCTACGCAAGCTCTCGACCAGTTCGTCAAGTGGCAGAACGGTAAAGTCGTTGTCTCTGAGATAATCAAGGTGGGTGCGGAAGTCTTCGGGTGAAATGCTGGTAGACGGAGGCGTTCCGGTGGCGACATGATGGTAGAGCAGAACGACGCCACTGTCGGCAGCCTCGACGGCTCCGGATACAGATAAAAGCAGACACAGTAAGTTGAACCGGAAAATTTGTCGGATCTCAAAAAGCATTCCGAAATAATACCTCATCATCAGCGATGAATGGTAAATTCGAAGCAGGTCACTCTGGGGAAGCGTCCGCGGCCCGGATTTGTCTCTGTCGCCTGCAGAGGCTAGCAGGTATAATCGCCCGCCTGTAAAAGACACGATCTAAGTCCGAAAGCAGGGGAAAATCTATGATATTTCAGGGCAGCGCGCTCAGTGTTGAATTATTGCCTTCAGGCGTAGCCAAATTGCAGTTTGATCTAACTGGGTCTTCAGTGAACAAGTTCAATCGGCACACTCTCGAAGAGTTGCGTCATGCGGTTGAATTGCTGGCGAAATCTGATGCTAAGGGGCTTGTCTTTACCAGCGCCAAGAGCGGATTTATCGTGGGAGCTGACATCACAGAGTTCACAGGTATTTTTGCTGGCAGTAAAGAGAGCATTGTGGCCTGGCTGGTGGAGGCTAATGGAGTCTTCAACGCAATAGAGGATCTTCCTTTTCCAACTGTCTGTGCGATCAGTGGTGTCGCCCTCGGAGGCGGGTTCGAGTTGGCAATTGCGGCCGATTACCGCGTGGCATGCGCGGAAGCGGTTGTGGGCTTCCCTGAGGTTAAGCTCGGCATCATTCCGGGTTTTGGTGGAACGGTCCGTCTGCCCCGCCTGATCGGGGCGGATAATGCGAATGTCTGGATCAGTAGTGGGACACATGTCAAAGCTGACCAGGCCTTCAAAGAAGGGGCTCTAGACGCCATTGTTGAGCGAGGCAAATTAGAGTCTGCTGCAGAAGATCTTGTGCTGCAATGCGTGGCGGGCAAGCTGGACTTTCAGGGCCCTCGCAAGGCTAAGAGCTCTCCGCTGAGTTTGGGTCCGATTGAACTGAATGTCGCCTTTGAAACGGCCAAAGGAATGGTAATGGCGCAGGCAGGGCGAAACTATCCAGCACCGGTCGCGGCGGTCTCAGTCATGCAGGACGCAGCCGGCATGAGCCGGTCTGATGCTTTACAGGTTGAACACGAGGCTTTTGCCCGTCTGGCAGTTGGCGAAGTGGCGGCCAATCTTGTGCAAATGTTTCTGAATGACCAGCTGCTTGCCGGTTTGGCCAAGAAAGCGGCAAAGTTAGCCAAAGAGGTGAAGTCAGCTGCAGTGTTGGGGGCGGGGATTATGGGAGGTGGCATCGCTTACCAGTCTGCCGCCAAAGGCACTCCAATCTTGATGAAGGATGTCCGCCAGGACGGTCTTGATCTCGGGATGTCAGAAGCCCGCAAACTGCTCAACAAAAAAGTCAGTCGGGGCAGCTTGTCCGCTGAAGGCATGATAGAGGCTCTGTCAAACATTACCCCAACCTTGGATTACAGTGGTGTTGACTCGGTTGATTTTGTGGTCGAGGCGGTGGTCGAAAATCCTGACGTTAAAAAGTCTGTGCTTCGGGAGCTGGAGCAACTGGTACGGGATGACACCATCATATCGACCAACACCTCTACGATTTCGGTGGATGATCTGTCGAGCGTTCTGGAGCGTCCGGAAAACTTTTGCGGGATGCACTTTTTTAATCCGGTTCCGGTCATGCCTTTGGTTGAGGTGATCCGCGGCGAGGCCAGCAGTGAACAAACGATCGCGACGACGGTTGCTTATGCAAAGCAGTTGGGCAAAACCCCGATAGTCGTCAATAACTGCCCCGGCTTCCTGGTGAACCGCGTGTTGTTTCCATATTTCGGCGCGTTTGCCCAACTAATCCATGATGGGGCTGATTTCCGCCAAATAGACAAGGCCATGGAGCGCTTTGGCTGGCCGATGGGACCTGCCTACCTGCTTGATGTCGTGGGGATCGATACTGGGGTCCGCGCTCAGGGAGTGATGGCTGCAGGTTTTGAGCGAATGCAGCAAAGCTTCCCCAGTATTATTAAAAAACTGTTCGAAGCCGGGGATCTGGGCCAGAAGACCGGTCAGGGCTTTTACCGTTACGAAGCGGATAAGAAGGGTAAGCCAAGAAAGCTTCCAAACCCCGATATCGATCAGCACATCGCTGAAGTACAGTCGGAAGCCCGACCCTTTACTGAAGAGCAGATCGTCAATCGCATGATGGTGGCCATGTGCCTTGAAACCGCCCGCTGCCTGGAAGACAAAATTGTAGAGACAGCAGTTGAAGCGGATATGGGGCTTGCCCTCGGAATTGGCTTTCCACCCTTCAGGGGAGGGGCGCTTCGTTATATAGACAGCATTGGAGTTGGCGAGTTTGTCGATCTTGCCGACAGTTTCAAGGATTCAGGTGAGCTTTATCAGCCCACCGCGCAACTAAGAGAGCTGGCCAAGTCAGGCGGCGCTTTTTATCAGTAAGGCAAGGAGTTGAGTATGAATTTGCACGCCAGAGATGCAGTCATTGTCGATGGGATCCGAACGCCGATGGCTCGTTCGAAAGGAGGTGCATTTCGGCATGTCCGTGCTGAAGAGCTCTCAGCTATTCTGATTAATTCGCTGTTTGAGAGAAATCCAGGGCTGGATCCTGCGGAAGTCGAAGATGTTGTCTGGGGGTGTGTTAATCAGACCCTGGAGCAGGGCTGGAATGTTGCCCGTAATGCGGCACTTATGTCGGTGCTGCCTCATTCGACCTGCGCTCAGACGGTAAATCGTTTATGTGGCTCATCGATGTCGGCACTTCACACAGCTGCCTCAGCAATCCAGTCAGACAACGGCGATCAGTTCATCGTGGGTGGTGTTGAACACATGGGTCACGTTGGAATGACCTATGGTATTGATCCTAACCCGAAAGCATCCAAGCACATTGCCAAAGCCGCCTGGATGATGGGCGTTACTGCAGAAGTGCTGTCCAAAATGCACGGTATCAGTCGCGAACGGCAAGATGCCTTTGCCGTCCGTTCCCATAGGCTTGCTGAGCAAGCAAGGATCAACGGAGGGTTCGACAATGAAATAGTGGCCATTGAAGGTCACAATTCTGACGGTTTCAAAATACTTATTGAACAGGATGAAACCATCCGTCCAGACACAAGTCTTGAGGGGCTGGCTCAACTCAGGCCTGTATTCGATCCGGTCAATGGAACGGTGACAGCGGGCACCTCGTCACAAATTTCCGATGGCGCTTCTGCGATGCTGTTAATGTCTGCAGAAAAAGCCCGATCAATGAACGTGAAAATACGCGCACGAGTTCGTTCAATGGCCTATGCTGGAGTGGATCCGTCAATTATGGGCTACGGGCCTGTACCTGCGTCGCAGAAAGCGTTGAAAAAAGCCGATTTGGATATTGCTGATATCGAGTGTGTTGAACTCAATGAAGCATTTGCAGCACAGTCTTTGCCCGTGATGAAAGATCTGAACCTCTTGGATGTGATGGAAGATAAAGTGAACCTCAAGGGCGGGGCGATTGCCCTTGGTCATCCTTTAGGTTGCTCGGGAACGCGCATCACCACGACGCTTCTCAACAATATGGAAGAAAAGGATGTGACTCTGGGGCTCGCGACTATGTGCATCGGGTTGGGGCAGGGAATTGCGACTGTGCTGGAACGGGTATAAAGGATACTTGGGACTTGAGTACCGCCGATAAGAATCATTTCATGCTCAATCGCAGTCGCAAGAATTTGCGGCGCGATGTCGGTCGAGCTATTGCTGACTTTGACATGATTCAGGACGGCGATCTGGTTATGGTATGCCTGTCCGGCGGTAAAGACTCCTACACCCTGCTCGACATATTATCGAGTCTACAGCGCCATGCCCCTATCAATTACGAGTTGCATGCCGTAAATCTCGACCAGAAGCAGCCGGGATTTCCCGAGCACGTACTCCCAGAGTATTTGGAAAATCTCGGGGTGACTTACAAAATTCTGGAACAAGACACCTACTCGATTGTCACCGACAAAGTGCCTGTGGGGAAAACTTTTTGTGGGCTTTGTTCACGGTTACGCCGTGGAATTCTCTATAACTATGCCGAATCAATTGGCGCAAATAAGATCGCACTGGGTCATCACCGTGATGACATTGTGGAAACCCTGTTTCTCAACATGTTTTATGGCGGCAAGCTGAAAGCGATGCCGCCTAAACTCCTCAGCGATGACAAGCGCAACATAGTGATCAGACCGCTGGCATATTGTAAAGAAGCGGAAATCAGTCGCTATGCCGAGTTGGCAGGATTTCCGATTATTCCCTGCGATCTGTGCGGTTCACAGGACAATCTTAAGCGCCAGGCTATTAAAGGTATGCTTCGGGGCTGGCAACGAGAGAATCCTGGCCGGGTCGAAACGATATTCCGAGCAATCTGTAATGTGTCGCCCAGTCAGCTTGCGGACTCAGAGCTGTTTGATTTTTCAGGGTTCGAAAGCCTACGCAGAGCTAATTCGGAAAATCTTAATCTGATGGAAGTAAAGTGAATGGGTTTTTCGGGTTCCTAACCGAGAAACTGTTCGTGTTTAATTACAAAGTGTGGTCTATCCGAATATGGAAATTCCCCATTCTCAGTTGTCCGATAAGGCGCTTCGGGCAATTATCGAGGAGTTCGGCA
>JASMER010000080.1:0-363 GCA_030752195.1 Gammaproteobacteria bacterium | reverse complement strand
CGAGAAGGTTCCGAGTACGGTCCGATTGAGTATTCCTTTGAAGATAAAGTCGACCACGTGATACAGCAACTAGAACGCGGCGAGGTTATCGTGACCTTTGATGCGGCGTCCGAGACGTGTAACCTGATCCCAAGTCGTTAGGGCTCAATTAGTGTCAGATACAGAACGCGGTAAACGGCGCGTCAGCGCGCTGAGATGCGGCCACATGGAGAATGGATGAAAGACGGGCAAAATGTGCCAAGCAGCACACAGAGACAAGCGGACGAGATTGCAGTTCTCGATGCGAAAGGTTTGTATTGCCCAGAGCCTGTCATGCTGCTTCACAATAAAGTCAGGGATCTGCCCGGAGGAGGCCTGCTCAAG
>JASMER010000007.1 GCA_030752195.1 Gammaproteobacteria bacterium | reverse complement strand
GCCGCACCAGGATGCCATTCGAATTCAGAGTCCGACCTATTCCATGTACGAGTTTGTCGCACAAGCCCACGGGGTGGCGGTGGAGACAGTGCCGCTGGATGACCAATTCGCTCTGAATGTCGCGGCAAACCAGCAGGCTGGGGCTGGCCAGAAGCGCTTGAAGATCGTGTTTATCTGTAATCCCAACAATCCCACTGGCAATTTGATGTCTGTGTCGGACATTATCCGGATCGCGGAGGCGCAGAGTGATCGAGCATTCGTCGTCGTTGACGAGGCATATATTGAGTACACCCCGTCTGATACCTTGCTTCCATTGCTGGCTGAGCACCCCAATCTTGTAATAATTCGCACTTTATCAAAAGCATTTGCCCTGGCTGCCATTCGGGTGGGTTTCATTATCGCTGCAGAAGAGGTCCTAGAGCAGATCAACAAACTCATTCCTCCTTACCCCATGCCGGATGAAAGTGCGCGGATTGGCATTAATGCACTGTCCAAGCCGGGCGTTGAGTACATGCGTTCCCGCTGTGAGCAGGTTATTGCTTTGAGAGAGCAGACTCGAAAGGAATTATTGCTGCTGGATGCCATTGAGGAAGTGTACGACAGCAGGACAAATTTTCTGCTGGTGCGCTTTAAAAAGGCATCTGACGCTATGAAGCATTTGTTAAATGCTGGTATTGTCATTCGAGATCAAACTCACTTTGAGCAATTGCCGCAGCATTTGCGAATTTCGGTAGGTGTTTCGGAAGATATGCAGGTAACTTTGAATCAACTGCGCCGACTCTGAGCAGGCAGAATAAAATCTACTGATGCAGAATGAACTGAATGTTGAAGAGCTCCCAACCGGTAACTGGCTGAAATTTCTGCTGCCGTCCGGTATCGGGATAATGTTTTTCCTCACGCCTCTGGTGGTTGATGGCCAGGTAACGGTAGGCATGGCCTGGTTCGGCGACCTGTTTATCGATAATGGACAGACCCAGTTGCAATGGATGGCAGGCACATTCACGGTTATCTCAATATTGCTTACACTGATTTTCCATGTCTCTGAGCCGGTTCGCACCAGGTTTTACTGGCTGGCGGAAGGGCTGACTTTGTACTCTATTTGGTTTCTGCTGAGGCTATTCGGTTGTGTTGCTGCCGTCTGCTATCTGTTTCAGATCGGTCCGGGCTGGCTCATCGGTGGCGCAACCGCTGGCACGACCCTAGGAAGTCTGATACCGATCACCATGACCTACATGGCCATCGCTACAGTCTTCCTTCCCCTGCTGGTTGAATTTGGATTGATGGAGATGGTTGGTGTCCTACTGAGTAAGGCATTCGACAAGCTATTCCGTCTCCCCGGCCGGAGCGCGATTGATGCTCTAGCCTCCTGGATGGGGTCCGGCCCGGTGGGCGTGCTGATCACCCTCCAGCAGTATGAACGTGGTTACTACACGGCCAGAGAGGCGGCCACCATCTGCACCAATTTCTCGGTAGTGTCTGTCTCCTTTGCGCTGGTGGTCGCCAACGCCATTGGGATGGGTGATTATTTCCTGCCCATGTACGCCTGTGTCATCGGTATAGGCTTTGTCTGTGCACTGATCACGCCAAAACTTCCTCCATTGAGCAGGTTGAAAGACGAATTCTGCCACGGCGTCGAGCCACAGGGATTGCGGGATTTCAGTAACTATCAATCAGTCTGGAGTGCAGCGGTGCATGAGACCCTGACAAGGGCTGGCAGGGCGCCCACCATCGGCGAGCTGGTACCCCGCATCGGGCGTGGCATTGCAGAGGTCTGGTTATCCCTGATTCCGGTGGTGATGGGGCTCGGCACAGCTGCGCTAATACTGGCGGAGTACACGCCGCTGTTTAACTGGTTAGGTCTTCCTTTGATTGCCGTGCTCAATCTTTTTGGATTGGCAGAGTCTGACGCGGCCGCGCCGTTGATGTTCGTCGGGTTCACCGATATGTTTTTACCTGCGCTGGTGGGGAGCAGCATCGAAAGCGAGCTGACCCGATTTGTCGTCGCTACGGTCTCCGTGTGTCAGCTCATTTATATGTCAGAAGTCGGAGCGCTCATCGTCAAATCAAAAATACCTCTAGGGTTCGTGCACATTGGCGGCATCTTCCTAATACGTACAGCGATTTCCCTTCCGCTGGCTGCCCTGATCGGTCATGCGCTTTTCTAGTCAGAGTGGGCCTCACGAAAGCACAGCGCCAGGCCGATCACTGCGGCAGCAATGAAAACCAGATTGCCTGTAGCACCCGGCGGTGCTGCCAGCGTTGGGAGTGGTTTACCAAGACCGATGCCCACGCGGCCTAGGTATTCCATCAGAATTAACAAGTACATGGCAGGAATCAGCCCCCGATAGCGAACCGCAACCAGTACCATGACCACTGACAGAAGCAGTTGGGAGAGGCCCCACAGTGCAAAACTGGTGATGACAGCGGCAGCGCCTTCCGCGCTGAACTGATCCAAAGGAACCGTAGCTATCGACTGCGCGCCCCCATCCGGAAGCAGTATATGAGCCAGGCTTCTGCCCACCGTGACCGTGGTAACGGCGCAGAAAAGCCACAGTGCGACCGGATTTCCCGGGCACGCATTATCAATTTGTCTGGGCAGTATTTTTTGCCACATGATTCAGGTCAGAGCTATTTAGTTATTTACTCTTCGTTCTATAATTTACAGTGGCAGCGTTATGCCGCCCAAGATTACGTCAGGGAATACTTCTACTACAACATTGAAGTCGGCTGTTGTCTGTGGTGCACCAGACTAGCTCATCGCCTGGAAGTCTTCTTTATACCTGACAGAGCAGTCCGGGCACACCCAGTCTTCTGGTAACTCGTCAAAAGGCGTGCCCGGGATAAAACCCTCATGTTCATCGCCGAGGTCCTGATGATACTGGTAGCCGCAGCCCGGGCATTCATACGCTGAGCCCATCAGGCTGTCTCTTTGGTGGGTATGCTTTTATTTGGGCCTGCTACTCCATATTTCGCATACAGCGCATCTTTCTTTTCGGGGTCGACATTTACCCGGGTCACATCTCCGTCAATGTGAGGTAGAGCCATTAGTCTCGGGTCCATTACCCTAAACCACAGTAAAGGGACGTAGGCTAGCGGGAACATACCGTTGTAGCCGTTGGGCAAGCGAGGCACATCTTTGAAATTCCGCAGCGATTGATAGCGCCGAGTCGGATGGGCATGATGATCGGAATGTCTCTCCAAGTGGAACAAGACCAGATTCGTGTATTTATGATTGCTGTTCCAAGAGTGATAGGGCTGGCAGCGTTCGTACTTTCCATTCGGTTCTTTCTGACGCAGCAGTCCATAGTGCTCAATATAGTTTGCACTGGTCAGTTGCCACCAGGCCAGAAAATTATGAATGGCCAGGAAGGGAATCATCATCCAACCAAATGCCGCGATGAGTGAAATCTGCAAGGCAAATGTCACCGCGTAGGACTGTACAATTTCATTTTCCCAGCTCCATACCGAAACACCCTTCCGGGTCAGGCGTTCATCCTCAACCGCCCAAGCCCGGCGAAACGCACCGGGAATCTCGCGTCTGGCAAACTTATAGATGCTTTCGCCCATTCTTGAAGAGGCGGGATCTTCAGGTGTGGCGACGTCGCGGTGATGGCCCCGATTGTGCTCGATACTGAAATGCCCATAAGCAGGTACGGCTAAAACAATCTTTGCCAGGTTGCGCTCCAGTTGCGTCTTTTTGTGACCCAACTCATGACCGGTGTTAATTCCGAGGCCGTTCGCGATTCCCGCTGAGACCGCAAGCAGGAGTACACCCCACCATGACAGCGCCTGCGTGCCTGCCCAATACGCCGCACCGATCAGCGAGGCAAAATGCAGCGGAACGGTCAGCATGGGTAACAGTCGGTAATAGGAATCTGCCTCCAGCAACGGAACGATTTCCTCCGGAGGGTTGTTTTCATCCTCCCCTAGCCACCAGTCCATAATCGGTCCGACAACATAAGCAACGAAGAGTGGCAACGCCAGCCATGCCTGGTGACCAAACAATGCGTGAGTCCCGATGCCAAGAAAAGGGATGAGGGCATAAGCCAAAGAAGCCATCCAGAGATAGCGCTTGGTGTCGATGTAGGAAATATCGCCGGCATCAGTGGCAAGTGTGTAGGTCTTCATGTCTAGCTTAAACATCGGCTTGCTGATAAGGATTCAGTCTAGCCTATCTTTTGCCGCTTATGAACAAATCGCGGTGTTTTTAGCTTATCTCTCGATAGCCGCGGCAAAAACTTCACCAACTCCCCGGTCTCTTGGATCAGCCGCGGATCGTAAGGTGTCTCCGTCTCGCCAGATCAGCTGAACATCGCCGAATTCCCAGTCATGTGGCTGAACCCGGTAGCCACGCTCCTCGAGTGCGGCTATGGTCTGATCTGGCAAGGGGTTGGCAACGCTTGTGGTGATTAAATCCGGGGGTAGAAGCTGATGGTGAAAGCGGGTGGCGCCGACTGCTTCCAGAGGCGTCATGCCAAAATCGATAATGTTGATGACAGTCTGGAACACGGAGGTAAAAATGGTTGAGCCCCCAGGGGTTCCGACCACCATAATAACTTCATCACCTTCCAGCAGAATTGTTGGTGACATAGAGGAGAGTGGCCGCTTGCCGGGCTGAATCTCATTGGCATAGCTTCCGACAACGCCATAGATGTTAGGAACGCCCGGCTTGGCGCTGAAGTCATCCATCTCGTTATTGAGCAGAAATCCGGCACCTTTAATAACTACTCCACTGCCAAACGCCCAGTTGATCGTGTAGGTGTTGGACACCGCATTACCCCACTGGTCGATAATTGAATAATGCGTTGTGTTCGGTGACGTGAGGCCGGGGCTCACACCGTCAAGCCTGGAAATGGTTTTCGGGTTGACTTCCCGGGCACGGCGGTCCGCGTAGCTGTCCGAAATCAGAGTCTCAATATCAATATCGACAAAATCGGAGTCACCCAGATACGCTCCCCGATCAGCGAAAACCCGCTTTTCCATCTCTGCCACCAAATGCACATACTGAGGTGAATTGTGGGCAACGCCCTTGAAATGAAGGGCTAGCGCGTCTTTCAGTTTCAACAGCTGAATGAGCCCGAAACCGCCTGAACTGGGCGGAGGCGAGGACAATACCTGATAATTGCGCCATCGGGCCTGCAGCGGCTCTCGCCAGACCGCCTCGTAACTCGCCAGATCTTCCAAGCTGATGAGGCCATCGTCCTTTTCCATGTGCTCTACGATAAGTCGAGCTGTTTCGCCGCGATAGAAGTCTGCTGAGCCCTGATTAGCAATCCGCTCGAGAGTCATGGCCAGCTCCGGCTGTCGGAAAAGCTGCTCAGCGCTGATCTGCGAAAAATAATCTTTGAAGTTGGTTTTATTGCCAAACCAATCCAGATGCGCGTGGATCTCATTAACTAGGACCGGTGCTGGCATAAACCCTTCCCGCGCAAGTTCGATGGCGGGCTGGAGGAGCTCTCGCCAGGGAAGCGATCCGTAACGCTGATGCGCAGCCCACATCCCGGCAACTGTTCCGGGCACGGCAGCGGCCCCAGCACCAATCAGCGTCGCATTTTCAATTACCTCACCCTGTTGGTCGAGGTACATATCGCGATGCGCAGAAAGGGCAGCTTTTTCACGGTAATCAAGAAACGCGCTTTCACCCTCCATGTGGGTAAGCATGAACCCGCCACCGCCAATGTTGCCGGCGTCGATATAGGTCACTGCCAGGGTAAACCCTGTGGCGATAGCGGCGTCCACTGCATTACCACCGCCTATCAATATTGCTTTGGCGACTGCTGCGGCGTACGGATCCGGGATCGCGATGGCTGCCTGGGCTGTTTGTGGCGCCGGCTCTCCCGTTTGTGCTGATAGCTTGCCCGCCAACAGGCATGCGCAAAGCAGGTGCAGGCGGGCAGAGCGTCTGGTCAAAGTCAAAATGGAAGTCATTTACAAAGTCTCAGCTGACAGGCAGCGTAGTCATCGGAAAGTCGAGCCAGTCAAGACGCGGATCCCGTCCAGTGGGTCGGGACACCACGCGTTTGGCAAATCCGGGTCGCCCTGATAGTAAACTTCGCAGGGGACCCTGGGAGAAGCGAGACGCGCAGGGCCAAGTATTTTGCAGCGACCGGTTTGTTCGCGTTCGCGATAAGGCCACCATACAGCTGCCGCAGGGACGCGGCATAAACATGCCAACCGCCCCTGCTTTCTCGCTGACATGGTAGAGTATAGCCTAAGATACCCCTCTTGACTTTCGTTGGCTCTTTATGAAATTGGGTGGAGTGACGCGCGCGACTTTTGAATGAGGAGTAAAAGTGACAGAAGAAAACTCAGTACAGAAAACAGAGAAAAATTACTCAACGACTGAGATCCGTGCCCGTCGCAAATGGGAGTGTGCTCTCGGTTATCGACTGTTTGCAGCCCATCGATGGGGCGATCTGGGCGACGGTCACATCAGCGCGCGAGATCCGGAGAAAACCGACTGTTTCTGGATGTTGCGCTGGGGTGTTTCCTACCACGCAGCCAGAGTCGCAGACCTGGTACTGGTTGGTCCGGACGGCAGTCTGGTTGAAGGAGAGGGTAACATTAATATTGCGGGATACTACATTCACCACCCGATTTTGGAAGCGCGACCGGATTTGGTCAGCGCGGTTCATGTCCACTCTGGCTGGGGGTCACCGTTTTCTGCTGAGGCGAGAATGATTGAGCCAATCTCTCAGGAATCCTGTATTTTTTTCGAAGATCATGCACTGTGGAATGACGAAGAGGTGCAGGTGCAAAGTGTGCCTGCAGGTCGGAGAATAGCCGAAGCGCTCGCGCAGAATAGTTCAATCATCCTGCGAAATCACGGATTGCTGACCGCCGGTGACAGCGTTGCTGAAGCGGTCGGCCGATTTGTCTACATGGAGCGGGTCGCCGAACTGCATATGAAAGCGCACGACCCTAAACCGATTTCTGCGGAGGCAGCGCGTTTCGCCAAAGCTGATCTGATCAGGATGGGGATAGGGCGGCAGGGGTTTTTGAGCCTATTGAGGCGACATATCCCTGATCCGGATGTGGTGAACTGACAAATTCCGGAATTAGGGAGGCATGGCTCCGGTTCTGAGTTCGTCTCGGTACCGGCACGCGCGCATGATCGAACTTCATCCTGATTGTTCTTACTCCGGAATTCGAAATCCGCTAGCTTCTATTTCTGCGCGGGTCATGTTGATCATGTTGATATCGAGGCGGATGGTCTCCAGTGGTTCATCCGATTCGTTAGTCTCTACAGCTACGATCTGATCAACCACCTCCATACCGGAAAATACGAAGCCGTAGATCGTGTAATTGTCATCGAGCCTTGCGATGCCATTGGCATCATGCACGATATAGAACTGACATCCCGCGGACAGCTTGCCAGGGTTGTTGTCTCTACCGGCGGCAAAGGTGCCATACACATGCCGTAGTTGAGGACGAAACTCGGGCTCAAGTAAGTGGATGGAGTAAGCAAAGCCTTCGGGTGTATCTGGGCAGCCGCCCTGCGCGACAAATCCTTCGATTACTCGATTAAAGGAGTAGTCGTCAAAGTATCCTGAATTGGTCAGGTCAATAAAGTACTGGCGATGGACGGGGACTTCTTCGTAGAGCCAAACGAAGAGATCGCCAAGGCGGGTGCTGATTAGGACCACCGGATACGTGTCTGATAAGGTTGTACAGCCGCCGATCGTGGCAACGAACAGAGCTAATAGAAATTTTCGCATGATCTTTCGTTTATTCCCGATTTGATTGCAAAGGGTTTAAAGGTGCAGTTTCTGGCGACTAGGCAATAAGGACTCAGACCAAATTCAGATAGTCATTGGCCTCTGACCGTTGTCGGAATCCTTGACGCTTGTGGGCTCCGAGGGGCGCTTTCACTGATTAGTGCTGATATCTCGTCTGATCGACATACTTCCAATCTACCGCGCCGAAGAACATTTCATCCATGCTCTGCAAACCCCAGGGCACTGAACGGGATGGATCAGGGTTCATCTGGTTTTGTTCCGAGTTGTCAAATGCGCCAACCGCAGTGAATTTAGTCCCTGCGGGCACGAAGCGTGGCTCTTTCAATGTGTACGCTAGTTGCCAGTTATAGTTATAGTTGGCAATGTTTAGCATTTCTTCGGTTGTGCCATCGGGGAACGTCGCATAAAAGCGCATTCGCTTGCCGCGAAAATGCATGTGAGGCGTGAAGCTGTAAACGTATGCGTCATCATCAATTACAATAGACTGAGTCATCTCGTAGTCGGGATCATAGGGCGGGATGTTGACCCAGGTCGACGTGAAGTGGCAGGCGCAGGCGCCGCTGGTTCGCTCCTGGGGCACAAAGTCTTTTGGGTAGAACCACACTCCAATCCGGCTCTCATCTACTGCAGCTCTTCCCGTAGTTGTGTAGTGCATTTGCATGGCAATCTTTGTGCCCGCCCGCAGCAGACCGCCGGTATTTGGAGGTTCCATTCGTGGTGCCTGACCCGGAATGTAAGGTGCGATACCTGGACGATCTTGGTCATCTCCGCCCAGCAATGATCCGCCCCGAGTTGCACCGGGTGGGATGATGCTGTGCAAAGTGTGATGGAGCACAGTGCGGTCTCCGGGAACATATTGGCTTGCTCGGACCCAACGATCTTCTTCAAGATCCACATCAACCATTACATTGTAATAATCAAGCACACCCGTCGCGGGAATTTCTTGCGGTGGAATATCGATGATCAAGTCTGGTTCGCCAAATGCCCATTCGGACTCAGGCCAGAAGAGATGTGCTAGCGGGTCGGTGGTCCCGTCGCGAGGGGCGCCGGCCTCAATCCAGTGCAGAAGTGTCTGCTGCTCTGAATCTGCTAAAAGCATATCATTCTCGAATGAACCAATATGCGGATCAATTTGTCCTGGTGGCATACGCTTAGTCATTACCACTTCCCTAATCATGGGCGACCACCCACGTATCATGGAGTAACTGTCCATAGCAAAGGGTGCTATGCCGCTCTCCCGGTGGCACGATGCGCAGTTTTCTTCAATTATGGGGGCGATATCCGCTTCGTATACTGGCGGATGTTGTCGATGATTGTTCGCCGCAGCATAGTTAATGGGTTGTCCAACTTCGAGAGTTTCTGGGGCTGTAAACTCCTCTCCAGCGACTATGGAATTGAGGATGCTCTCGGTCTCACCGGTGAGTGAGCCGCGGTGTATAACGGTGAAATTAGAAGGGTCGAACAAAATTAACTCAGCAGAGCGCTGTATCCCCAAGGCCTCACCAATGATTTGGGCGTCATCCATCAGAACCGGTATTTGCGTCCCTAGGCGATCCATCTCAGCCTGAACTTCTTCTCGATCACGCAGGCCCATTGAATTGATCAGGAAGAATTGGATCTTCTCGGCTGAGAATGCCTTTGCCAATCGTGTAAATTCAGGGATTGCATTCGCTACAGATTCGTCACGGTTGGCCTGTGCTAGAAACGCAATCGCCTTTTTATCGTCATACCAACTCATCTGGTGGAAGTATCCAGATTGGTCGAGTAAGGAGAAGTCCCCGACTCGCTCTTGGCCGAGCACGGAAGATGTGATCAGTGCAAATAAGGTGAATCCGAAAGTTTTTACAGGCGAAGAATACATTTTGATGGCCCTTTCTTAATCGCTCTGACTTTCATTATGGCCAAAATCACAGCACCTCACCACCGAATAATAACCAGCGCGCACTTTCAAGTGTTTCTTCGTGTCTGAGTTTAGAAGGGGCAAAGAAGTTATTAAAGGCAAAAAAAAAGCTCCACCCTTTCGGATGGAGCTTTTTTGATACTAACACCTTTCGTTATTTCGTAGGAGTTATCCGTGACTGCTAGATGTGTCTTCGTTTGCTGCATACCATATGAACAGGCCAAACGCGATTTTATTGAGCAAGTCTGCGAGGTTGTAAACAATGTTGACCGTCTCAACGTTTGTTCCACCAGCCAGATAGCCGAGGAAGTATCCAATTGGATAAATCGCCCAGCCGACCGTAACAACCCACTTCATCATAGTGAACGAGCTTTGTGTGGCCGCGGAAGCTGATGCGGCGCTGACTTTGCTCGCTTCGCCAGCATGGATTTCGTAAAGGATGAAAGCCCATCCGAGCATTCCGATTACAAAGCCTACAGTGGAATTTAAGTATCCAGCCTCTCCCATGTAACCGGGCACCAGCATTACCAAAGATCCGATAAAGATCCTCCAGAAAATGCCGCCGGACACCGCAGCAACTGCCGCAAGTATTAGATAGAACTCGACGAGTTGCAGTGGAACTGTCAAAAGCCAGTCGATGTATCGGAATGTTGTGGGACTGTCGCCAGTTGTTACCCACATCTCACGCATGTAAAAGTAGTGGAACGCTGCAATGAAACAAACCAGCGCGATGACATTAAGGGAAGTGGACCACTTGCCTCCAATGCGCATTGATTCCATCAAAAAGAAAATTGTTGCAGCAGACATGGCCATAGAGATAAGCCAAAAAGAATATCCGACGAAGTCTCCAGATTGGAGCATCATCGAATCCCCAGAAGCCGCAAGTACTGCTTGGCCTGAAAACAGGCTCACCACGGCAAAGCATAGTGTTAAAAGTTGTTTCATTTATCTCCCCTGTATCGGTGGTTTGAACGTTTCAATCCGCTTTCGCAGTTATGGGATTACGACTTTTTCTTAAACATGGTTCAAAAAAAACAGAAATGAACTTTCCGGTTTAAAACTGCGTATACAGAATGCGATCGATCTCATGGGCAGTAACGCATATCGATACTTAAAGTAACAAAAAGCGTAACGGCGGTTACACTAGGCGACCCTATGACAATTAAAACCAGGCCTAATATAAGAGATTTGCTGCAAACTAGCCGAGCGTTGTCTGAAAAGACTGCGCTGACGGAGCTGTCTTCGGGTTCCGCGCTACATGACGCAATTCGTTATCACTACCAAACCTCCGGCTCGGAAGCCAGAGCGGCGCTGTGCCTTTCGGCGAGCATTGCGCTGGGTCTGACCCCTGATGCGGCAATACGACTCGCTGCATCTGTCGAAACTCTGCATAACGCCTCTTTGATCCAGGATGATCTGCAGGATCGCGATGAGATCAGACGGGGGAAGACGGCAATATGGAAAAAATATAGCCCGGATATTGCTATCAATGCGACAGACCTGCTGATTGCCAGTGCTTTCGAGTTGGTTGTCTCCGCGGGTTCCGATTCCGCCCACCGGCTGGTAACCACAATGAACCGTGCGATCGCCAGGACGCTCCAGGGACAGACAAAAGATTTGAACGCTGTCCGTGATCTGGGTGTTGATCAGGCGATTGCAGTCGCAAAAGAAAAGTCTGGTCCGCTGTTTTCGCTCAGTCTTGAATTGCCGCTTGTGCTGGCAGGCCATTCCTACTTCCTTCGCACGGCGCGTGAAGCTGGCGCGGCTTTTGGGATTGGGTATCAGATTTTTGATGACATAAATGATGCTGCCCGGGATCGTGAATCCGGTAATCTGTCTAATTTGGCGCTTCTGTTAGGGTCTTCCGGAGATACTACGCTGTCATCACTGGAGGGCGCAGAAGGTCTTGCGCACCACTACCTGCAAGAAGCTGCGTCCGGTGCAACTGCCTTGCCAAACGGTTGCGGAGCGCTGCTCGCAGACAAGTGCGCTGAACTATTGAGCGAACTCGACCGAGAAGCGGCATGAACCGAGCGGTGGTTGTGGGCGGCGGCTTCGGCGGCATAGCCTCCGCAATTCGCCTCCGTGCGAAGGGATACGAAGTCCATTTGATAGATCGATGCCCTAGGCTCGGTGGTCGTGCTCAGGTTTTTGAACGAGACGGGTTTCGGTTCGACGCCGGACCGACGGTAATTACCGCACCATTCCTGTTTGATGAATTGTTTGAGTTACACGGGCGTCGGCGTGAAGACTATGTTGAGTTTAGGCCGCTTGACCCTTGGTACAGATTCCAGTTTGCTGACGGCGATGTATTCGACTATGGCGGCGAGATAGAAGACACTGAGGCAGAAATAGCGCGATTCAATACCGCAGACGTCCAAGGATACCGACGACTTGTCGCGCACTCAGAGAAAATCTTTGATGTTGGATTTACCGAACTTTCTGATCGGCCGTTCCATAATTTGATTACCATGCTGGCACAGATTCCTGCTCTACTGAAGCTGAGATGCTATCGGACAGTCTGGCAAATGGTCTGCGCCTATTTAAAGGACCCTAAACTGCGGCAGGCTTTCTCAGTTCAGCCACTTCTCGTCGGTGGGAATCCGTTTGACACAACCAGCATATACGGCCTTATTCATTTTCTGGAGCGTCGCTGGGGGATACATTTTGCAATGGGAGGAACCGGGGCACTGGTAGAGGCCTACCGGAAGCTTATGGAGGAACTCGGCATAACCATTACACTCAATACCACCGTCGACAAAATTTTGGTCGAAGATCATCAGGCACGGGGCGTGCGTCTTGATACTGGGGCTGAGCTAGAGACTGATGTGGTGGTGGCGAATGTTGACCCCAAGCATCTTTACGGCCACATGCTTGAATCCTCACAACAGACTTGGGCTGCGCGAAAAAAGACTCAGCATCATGCCTTGTCGATGGGCCTGTTTGTGCTGTTTTTTGGCACCAACAAGGAATACCCTGATATCGCCCACCACACGATCTGGTTGGGGCAGCGATATCGCGAGTTGCTGGATGAGATATTTAGCGCTACATCTTTACCAGAAGATTTTTCACTTTATCTGCATCGGCCAACAGCGACCGATAACAGCTTTGCGCCTGAAGGCTGCGAATCTTTTTATGTACTCGCTCCGGTCCCCAATCTGAATGCCGGCATTGACTGGGACAGTCAGGGGCCGCTGCTAAGACAGCGGATAATAGAATCACTCAGTGAACACATGCTGCCAGATCTGGAGCAGCATCTGGTTACGGACTTTTACATGACACCAGAGGACTTCGAGTCAGACTACCTCAGCGTTGGCGGCGCAGGGTTTTCGGTGGCTCCCTTGTTCACTCAGTCGGCATGGTTCCGTTTTCACAACAAGGCTGAAGGACCGGAGAATCTGTACCTGGTTGGTGCAGGTACTCACCCCGGCGCTGGTCTGCCCGGCGTTGTCAGCTCAGCCAAGGTACTCGACCACCTGGTTCCTGAAGTCGTCAGCAGTCCCGTTCTTTCTACCGCATAAACAAGCAGCATCATGTTGATGAGCTCTACAGCTAAATCGATCGAGCCTGCGGTGAGTGTCCTTGCCCACCACGGGAAATCTTTCAGATTTGCCGGCCGCTTTCTGGACAAGCAACAGCTAGAGGACTGTGCACGTCTTTACCGTTTCTGCCGCTTTGTCGATGATCTGGTGGATGAAGTGTCAGATGCTGATGCAGCCCAGGCCGAGCTTGACTTCCTGAAGCGTGATCTGGAACTCGGCCACAGCTCCGTGCCGGTCGTTGAGGATTTCATTGATCTGGCTAGCCAGTGTCAAATGCAATCCGAAGTAATTCTGGAGCTTATCAGGGGCATTGAATCTGACCTGCAGCCTGTTCTGGTCAGCACCGATGCCGATCTCTTGCGTTATTGTTATCGGGTCGCAGGTACAGTCGGACTGCTGATGTGTGATGTGCTTGGCGTCCAAGACCCCAAAGCGAAGGCTCATGCCATTGATCTTGGTATAGGGATGCAGCTCACGAACATTGCCAGAGATGTGCAAGAGGATGCAGGAATGGGGCGGCGATATGTACCCGGTCAGTGGCTAGGTGAAATCGCTCCGCAGGCCCTGTCCAATCCCTCGACACGGGAGTCTGAGTTGCTGGTTGAATCGGCCCAGCGCCTTTTGTCTCTGGCAGAACTTTACTATGAATCCGGCAAGGCCGGACTGAGATTTTTGCCCCCAAGAGCGCGGCAGGGGATTAAAGTTGCGGCGTCGGTATACCGAGAAATTGGCCTGGTGATAGCCGCGCGAGGCTTCGATGTTAGCGCGGGGCGCGCATACGTTGGGTTACCGAGAAAGCTCCTGGTCGCTTGCCGCGCGCTGCTGTTTGACCCGTGCGCAAAAACTTACGCGCCCCATCAGTCGGGTCTGCATGTTCATCTGAAGGGCTTGCCCTATGCAAACCAATCGCCCTGATCAGCCGCACAGTGACTATGAGCTGGTTATCATCGGAGGCGGCTGCTCTGGACTTTCTCTGGCAGCGGCGCTTTGCCGTCTGGCAGTTCAGCCTGAAGATGTGCCCCGTACCCTGATTGTTGAGCCTCGCTCGCGATATACCAGTGACAGGTCCTGGTGCTTCTGGGCGGAAGCAAAACAGGACAATCAAGCACGTCCGGAAAGCCACGTTAGTCAAGCAATCGACATCGCTGGCGGTCTGATCACAAGATCTTGGCGGGCTTGGGAATTCAGTGCAGAGTCTGTATCCCACAGGCACACTTCCGGCAGTGGCTGGAATTATCATTATGTCCCTTCCATTCGGTTTTATGAGAAGGTTGAGGAGCAGCTTGCTGAAAATCCGAATATTACTTTGTTAAAAGACGCTCGCGTCTCTGAAGCAAAACCGAATGAAAACTGTATTGCACTTCGTTTAGAAAGTGGGCTAAGTGGCGCTACGGTCGAGAGTAGAAAAGTGACCGCCGGACAAATAGTGGATACTAGGATTCCCGAAAACGTTGATGTTGCGTCAGCGGTACTGAAGCAGGTATTTTTCGGGCTCGAAGTCAGATTGCAATCGCCCCATCGATTCGACGATGTAGCACGTGTCATGGATGATATGCGAGTCGACAATGAGGGTTTCATGTTTGACTATGTCCTGCCGCTTGACAGTCATTCGCTGCTCGTTGAATTCACGCGCTTTGCGGCAAAGTCACTACCGCCAGAAAGTCTTCGCCTAGACGCGCTGGAGTCGGCGCGCCGAGTGTGCGGTGACTCGGGCTTTCAGATAGTCAGAGAAGAAAGTGGTGTAATTCCCATGGGTCTGTCGGATGGTGTTGGGCCTTCAGATCCGCGCTGGATTCACACCGGCCTTGGTGCTGGAGCCGCGCGCCCTTCAACTGGGTATGCCTTCACACGAATTCAGCGTTGGGCAGAGATTTGCGCCGCAGGTATTTTAAAGGATGGTAAAGGGCAAGGCTTCCCGCCAGACCGCCCGCTTTTGACGTGGATGGATAAGGTGTTTCTCAGGACGATTGCGAGCAATCCAGCCCTTGCGCCTCAGCTTTTTATGTCCTTGGCTGGCAAGGTGCACCCAGATCGTCTGCTACGTTTTCTCACGGACAGGCCAGGCATTCGAGATCTACTTGCTGTAATGCTGGCTCTGCCCAAGTTGCCGCTCATTCGATGTGCACTCGCCGAGGTTCATGCTGGGATAGTAACAGCAAACAGGAGTCATACGTGGCACGAAGTGCTTTAGCGAAACCCCCAGCGAGGCTCGCATTCAGCGTGCTCTCTGTCATCGCCATTGGGGGATACAATGTCTGGTTAAGGGGAAATATCGAGGCCCAGCTCCTGATACTCGGTCTGTTGCTGGCGATGACCGGACTGCCTCACGGTGCCGTCGACCCGGCAATTGCCAGGCAGGCGGGTTTGTGGCGCGGAGTACGCGGTCTGGTAAAATTTTCATTGGGCTATCTGGCTATGTCAGTGGCTGTTGTTGGGGTCTGGTTCATCCTGCCCGAATTGTTCATTGTACCTATGTTGTCGTTCTCCGCATGGCACTTTTCCGGCGACTGGCAGCGCTATTTTGGTCGGGTGCCGAGCCTTGCCATCAGCACCTCGGTCATCACACTTCCAGCCCTTTTCTATCCTGCAGAGGTGCTCGCTATCTTTGCGGTGCTGGCACCGGCGGGAAGTCAGATCATTGTGGACGGTATGGCGTTCATTTCAATCGTCAGTTCGCTAATCGCAGCCTATTGCTGTCTCAAGACGCGGCAGCCGAGCGTCATCGTGCTGGCGGAACTGGTTATTTTGTTCTGTACCGCTTATGCCCTGCCGCCTATTGCTTACTTTACGGTTTACTTCTGCCTCTTACACAGCCCGATTCACCTTAACCAGTATATGGAGCAACTCGGCCTAGTCGAAACACTGGTCTACGCCGTGCCGTTCACCGTGCTCAGCTTTGGGGCAGGGGCACTATTATTTTTGAGTTTGCCTGACATCGACATCAGCTTTCAGTTGATTCAGGTGGTATTCGTCGGACTGTTTGCGCTGACCGTGCCACACATGCTGCTGATCGGAGTGCTCAATCAGGATTCACAGGGGAAGGCAGGATGACAGAGATTCTTAAGCGTAAAACTGATCACATAGATCTGGTGCTCAAGCAGCAGCTAGAGGAGGCCACGCGAGCTAACCCCTGGGACGAGGTGCAGTTAACCCACAACGCCCTGCCTGAAAGGGACTTGCTGCGCTTTGACCTTTCCGCTGAATTTCTTGGCAAACGGCTACGACTCCCTTTTCTCATCAGCTCGATGACCGGGGGGCCGTTCATGGCGGAGAAGATTAATGCCCATCTTGCAGAAGCTGCGCAGGCGCTTGGTATCGCCATGGGTGTTGGGTCGCAGCGTATCGCTCTGCTCAGTGCCGGCAGCAGCGGTCTGACCGATAGCTTGCGTAGTTGGGCTCCTGATGTCCCACTCTACGCCAATCTGGGCGCGGCGCAGTTGCGCGATGATTTTTCTCTGGCGGAGATTCAGCGGGCGGTCGATATGATTGCCGCAGACGCTCTGATTATTCACCTGAATTGTCTTCAAGAACTGATGCAGGAGGATGGCGACACTGACTGGCGCGGTCTTCTGGCCGCCATTGAAACCGTCTGTACGTGTCTTGATGTGCCCGTTATCGCAAAAGAAGTTGGCATGGGCATCTCTGTAGGAACAGCGAAGAGGCTCGTGAATGCCGGCGTCAGCGCGATCGATGTCGCCGGCAAGGGCGGCACTAATTTCGTTGAAGTTGAGGCAGGTCGAACCGACGATCCTAGACTCCGAGCATTAGGTGAGATCTTCAAGGATTGGGGTATTGCCACACCTGACGCTGTGAAAGCCATTCGTGCTGAGCTCCCGGACATCCCTCTGATCGCTTCCGGAGGTATCCGACACGGGCTCGACGCGGCTAAAGCCATCAAACTCGGTGCAAACGTAATTGCCCAGGCGGGTCCGATACTGCAGGCGGCAACGAAATCAACGCAGGCCGTCCTCGACCATTTTGGATTCATGGAATCTGCTCTGAGAATTGGCCTGGCCTGTTCGGAGTAGCGACTGAGGATTCAAACGAGGGGATCCCAGACTGCTGAAAGGAAAGCTGGCGGGCAGCGAGGATGCGCATTAGCACTCACATTGCCTTCATGATAAAACGTCGGCGTGAAGTACTACGCTGACAACTGCGACCTTTTATTCAATCGCTATCGGGCGATCTCTCCTCAGGAACTGCATGCCGACTGGCTTCCTTGTTTGCCTGAGACGCCAGGGCGTGCCTGCGACATTGGGGCGGGTTCAGGTCGCGATGCAAATTGGCTGGCAGACATGGATTGGCATGTCACTGCGGTCGAGCCGGAAGCTGCGTTTCGCCGACGAGCCAGCCTTGAATGTCATAAGCAGATAGACTGGCTGGACGATTGCTTGCCAGCGCTTACTACCCTGCTGGCGTTGAAACCGCAGTTTAATCTGATTCTGCTGAGTGCAGTTTGGATGCATCTCTCCGAATCGCAAAGAGGGCAAGCCTTGAGCGTTCTGTCCGAGCTGCTTGCTTCCGACGGCGTGCTGGTCATAAGCTTGCGCCATTCCCATGCAGAAGAGAGACATGCGAGAGGCATTTTCCCGGTCAGCACCGCTGAACTCGAGCAACTGGCAAGCACGCGGGGGCTCGCGATCAAGTCAGTGACTCAGCGTGAAGATCAGTATGGCCGCAACCACGTGTCCTGGGAAACGGTGGTACTGGTTCCGGCCAGAGACCTTCATGCTGTATAACCCGCGCCACTTTGCTATGTTCCATGCCTCTTGCCAACCGAGAAGCTTGAAATGATAGACCTGAGAAGTGATACGACCACCCAGCCTTCGGTAGCCATGCGCAGCCAAATGGCCAGCGCGCCTGTGGGTGATGATGTTTTCGGCGATGACCCGAGCGTCAATGCGCTGCAAGACAGGGTTGCAAGTCTCACCGGCAAAGAATCGGCTCTGCTGCTGCCTTCCGGGACTCAAAGCAATCTGGTGGCACTGCTGGCCCACTGCCAACGCGGCGAGGAGTACCTCGTAGGTCAGGATTATCATACTTATCAGTATGAAGCTGGCGGGGCCGCGGTCTTTGGCAGCATACAGCCGCAACCTATCCCGGTCTCCGCCGACGGTAGCCTGGATCTTAAGCTCGTTCGGTCTCGGATCAAGCCGGATGATCCGCATTTTGCCATGACTAGACTGCTCGTGCTGGAAAACACGCACAACGGAAAGGTCCTGGGCCTGGACTACATGGCGCGGGCATCCGAGTTTGCGCGACGCCATGGGTTGTTGCTGCATCTGGATGGCGCGAGGGTTTTCAACGCAGCAACCGCGCTGGGCGTGGAGGTGAAGGAGATCGTCCGTCATGTGGATAGCGTCTCGGTCTGTTTTTCCAAAGGCCTTGGCGCTCCGGTCGGGTCGTTACTGTGCGGCTCCGGCCCATTCATCGCCGCGGCGAAACGCTGGCGCAAAATGGCGGGAGGTGGCCTGCGCCAGGCCGGCGTGCTGGCGGCAGCGATCGATTACGCGCTCGACCATCATGTCGATCGCTTGCGGTATGATCACGCGCACGCCAAACGCATGGCTCAAGCCTTGTCTGAGATTGATGCCATTACGCTCATAAGCAGCCAGACCAACATGGTTTTTATCGAGCTCCCTGATGAGGACATTGGCGTTAAGCTTGGGCAATTTCTAGCGGAGCGTGGGGTGAATGTGTTGGGTGGCAAACGGATGCGTTTGGTGACTCATCTGGATATCAGTGCAGCTGACACGGATACAGTGATTGCATTGTTTAGGGAGTTCTTTGTGTCGTAGCTGGATGAGGCTATGCGCTTCGACAGCTAGCTCAGTGCGCGGTCACCGGCAGTTTCTTCCGGGCCGGCTCACCGGCGTTTCTGGGGACGGCGGGGCGAATAAACTGCCGGGGTATTTTGACAGGGGTGGTCTGCTTGTCTGTCTGAATATCCGGCGGTGCAACGAAATCGGACCGTCAGCGCTGCTGCGTTTCCCAATTGTCAGGCAGATGCAGGGGCACCTCAGCCTTGGGCAAGGCAGGCAGTCCTAAAATCTTATCAGATATCTTTTCGGCCACCATGATGACAGGCGCATTGATGTTACCGTTCGGTACGGTTGGAAAAATGGAGGCGTCAACCACCCGAAGGTTTTCAAGACCATGCACTCGACACTCCGGATCTACCACGGCCTGGTTGTCCGTAGCCGGACCCATTTTGCAGGTGCCTGCCGGGTGATAGGCGCTTTCAACATTCTGCCGTAGCCACGCTGCGATTTCGGCATCGGATTGCACATCAGTGCCGGGCTGGAGCTCTGAACCCCGGAATGGGTGCATGGCCGGTTGCGACATGATCTCTCGAGTAAGATGGATACACTGGCGCCAGGCTTGACGGTCTTCCTCATGCTGCAAATAGTTGAAAAGAATACTCGGTGGCTTACTGACGTCGTTTGACCGAATCTTCACGCGTCCGCGGCTCTTGGGCTTGTTGGGGCCTACATGCACCTGAAATCCGTGGCCCCGCGTGGAGGCGGTGCCGTCGTAGCGCATCGCGGCTGGCAGGAAATGGTACTGAATGTCCGGCGCTTTCAGCCCACTTCTTGAGCGGATAAATGCGCAGGATTCGAAGTGATTGGTTGCCCCGAGGCCATCTCTGAACAAAAGCCACCGCGTGCCAATCAGCCCCTTGCTCAATAAGCCAAGTTTTTTGTTCAGCGTAACCGGTTGCCTGCACTGGAATTGGAAGTAGACCTCGAGATGATCCTGCAGATTCTCGCCTATACCGAGCAATTCGTGGGCTGGCTGAATGCCGGTGGCGGCAAGGTGGTCCGGATTTCCGATACCGGAGAGCTGCAGAAGAACAGGAGAGGCAATACTCCCTGCTGACAGGATCACTTCTTTCGTTGCGGTATACGTGGTGGTCCGGTTCTTTGCGCTCACCACCACTCCCGTTGCCCGCTTGCGATCGAGCACGACCCGATGCGCGCGCGCGTGAGTGACCAGCGTCAGATTTGGTCGGTTAAGAACTGGTTTAAGATAGGCCCGAGCGGTGGATTCGCGCTCACCGCCGCTGACTGTCATATGCATTGGCCCGAAGCCTTCCTGAAATTCACCATTATAGTCCTGAGTTTCGGGATAGCCTGCCTGAACGCCTGCATCGATGAATGCCCGGTAGAGCGGGCTCAGCCGCATGTCATTACCTGCACTTACTCCTAGAGGACCCTCATCGCCGCGATAGGCATCACCGCCTCGGATCCAGCTTTCGGCCCGTTTGAAATAGGGCAGGCAAGATCGGTAACCCCAATCTGTGGCACCTGATTCCTCCCATTCCTCATAGTCCTGTGCGTTACCGCGCACGTAGACCATGCCGTTGATTGAGGATGTACCTCCGAGGCCTTTGCCCCGGGGGCAGGAAATCTTACGATTATCAAGGCCCGGTTCGGGATCAGAGAAATAGCCCCAGTTGAAACGACTCATTGCCATCGGATAGGAGAGTGCGGTGGGCATGCGCACCAACAAGTGCCGATCGCTACCTCCGGCTTCAATCAGCAGGACCCTGATCTCAGGATCCGCCGACAAGCGGTTAGCGAGGACGCAGCCTGCCGATCCGGCGCCAACAATGATGTAGTGAAATTCGGTCATTGCTCAGGTAATCCAAGCGGCCAGTCTTGCAACCGTGGGAGACGCATACTGTCAGCTTGTTTTAGCGTCATTCAAATTCGGACCAATTGTCTGAAGTCCTCTCCGGTATTTAATGATCAGGCCCGTTATCATCAGATAGAGACCAATGACAACGAGGCCAATCCATTCGATCTGGAGCGGGGTGAATCGGTATAGCAGGATAAGAGTGTAAAGGAGGAGCCAGTGAAACGTCACATACTTCCGAAAGCCCAACTTATCGACAGTCCAACTTAGATTACCGGAGTAAAGACGGGTCAGTGAGTCCAGAGAGTTCACGACAAAGACCACTCCTACTAGCAACATAAAGCCGTTCAGTAAGCCCGTTATCTCGATTCCTCGCTCATAGACCCCGTACAGCACGGAGAACCACAGGGCGATTGGAATAGAGGGAATGCAAAGCAGCGCGAGTACTAGCTGCCAGGTTCGCAGGCCGCCAACGAAGCGTGCCACAAATTGTCCGATCATTATGCTCCACGCAAACCACCAAAATAGGTAGAAAGCATGGTACTCGGAAAAAGGCAGGACGAACTGATGGACCTTGCCAAAATACTGACTCAGTTGCGAAAGATTGTCCGCAAGGCCGCGGAACCCAAGTCCGCTGTACTGCCACACCAAAAGGATTAGGGCAAAAAACAGCCACGTTGAGGAAAGGCTCAGGAGTTTAACGTAGCGAATATCGGTACTGGAAAGAACCGCTGCCATCAGGACCAGGCCGACAATAAGGTACTGCTGAAGCGGCGTCACGCCGGGTAGATAATCCGGCAAATAGGTCAGGAACAGGTATCCGGTAAATGCGCAGGTGGTGATGACTATGGCGTTGTTGATCCATTTAATCCACGGGATTTCGAACAGTTTCAGGCGCGGTTCAACCAGGCAAAAATAGAAAGTCGTCACGAAGTAAAACAGCCAGATGAAAAAGCCCCAGAAGCCGAATTCGATGGCGAGCGGATTGGTGAAGCCATACACCGCTTCTGTTGCATAAACCGGAAACTCCCCCAGCGGGAAGATAATCAGACCGACATCCAGTCCGGATGTGAAAAGAATGGCGAAAAACGCGAAAAAGCGCGTCGGCATTTCGCCATACAGAATGGCATTGCACCAGCGCAAGACCAGCAGCAGCGAGACCATCAGCAGCAGGATCACGGCGCTGGAAAGAATGAGGTCAGCCATCCCGGGATCTCCTTACCGAAAGCGGCTTGGGAAGGCTTAAGCAGGTCACGGACATCATGGGTTCAGAGTCTCGCAGGTTCCGGTGGGAAGCAAGTGCTCAGTGGCAACGGGGCCATCCAACTTGCTTTGAGGCTGGGTTTTCAGGGCGCAATTGCATAGGATAAGACCTCATTTAATTTTCAGGAGTCCCGCATGCGTTTAGTCACAAGTTTAGCGTCTGCTGCTGCAAGCATCGTTTTCATTTCAGCGTCCGCAGTCGCACAGGAATACGTCACCATTGACATGGAAATAGACATCGATAAACCGGCCGCGGAAGTCTGGGAGAAAGTCGGTGATTACTGCGGAATCAGTGAATGGCTGGGACTCGACTGTGAAATTACCTCGGGCGATGGCGGTATGGGCTCTGTGCGATCGCTGCTGGGCGGGCGCATTCTGGAAATCATGGTGGCGCAGACTGAGCTTTCCTATGGCTATACCCAACCGGCAGTGGAAGGTGAGTTCTACAATCTGTACCACGGCTTTATGGAAGCCCGCCCGCTGACTGATTCCACTTCCAAGATGCTGTACACCCTGACCCTGGATGTCTCCAATCTGGCTGACCAGGCTGCAAAGGACGCGGACATTGAACGACGCCGTGGCATGTTCACCAATGCGCTGCGCGCCATGAAGGAACTGGCTGAGGCAGATTAGCGTCTATGGGCCAGAGGTTGTCTGGCCGGATTTTCTCGGCCCCGATAGGCTGGGTATTGCCGGCCTTTCAGGTCGGCACATTGACGTGGTCGTAAGGGCAGTGGCGGCAGCCACTGCCGCAGCATTCGCCCCGCTTGAGGTGATACCAGGCGGTAAAGACCAGGGCGACGCCTCCTTCGATGGTGTAATCAATGCCTTCAATCAATGACTGGATTTGCGTCTGCCCCAGGTAGGGCGCGGCGGGGTTGTCGGTCTCGCCCGCTTCAAATTCCGCCACGGCTTGGCTGATCTGCTCAATAGTGAGACTTTTGAGACATTTCGGGCATAGCCCGCAGGACTCTCTCGGAAAACAATCATCCAGAACCGGGAGACTGCTGCACCAGCACGGGTGGTTTGCCTGACAGGAAAAGTCGGCAGAGCATTGTTCGCAGCGTTTCACTGATATGGGTATCCATCCTTCAGGTTAAGTGGCTGCAAAGAGTGCGCAGCCAGTTACTTGTTCGTAGGTTTTGTCGGCTAAGGCGAGTCAGGCAGCGGGAGACCTCGCTCTCGCAGCACCTCTGCAAATGTTCTTGAGGCATTCACGCCGGTCGGAAACCCTGAGTACAGAGTAACCTGCGCAATCAGTTCGGCGATCTCCTCTGTAGACAGGCCATTATTCAGGCCTCGATTCAGATGCACGCGTAACTGGTCGGTCTGATAGTTGGCCAGGGTGACTGCAATAGTAGCTAGGCTGCGGTCTCGGGCTGAAAGTTGCTCGCGACCCCAGGTCTCATCAAACACCAATCCATCAATTAACTCATCAAGATAAGGTGCAGCAGGAAACCTGCCGTCTCCCATGGGCAATCCCCTGGCTTCAAATACCTCGGCCGTTACCCGAGCGGCATTTACACCGGTGGGGAAGCCGGAGTAGAAAGTAACATGGGTAATGATCTCGCCTATTTCTTCCTGAGTGACGCCGTTATCCAGTGCGCGGCCCACGTGATGACGGACCTCGCTGGACGCGTACAGTGCGGTGCCTACTGCGACAGTAATCATGCTCCGGTCGCGGGGCGAAAGTTCTTCTCGCTGCCAGGTTTCGGCATAAACAACTTGATTAAGTAGATCACGCAGGTAAGGGGTTTGCGGGAAAGCACCCGGAAACTCGAGGTCGGGGTTTTCCGGTGGGCTCCGGTCGGAGGCGCCGGGTGGTGAGGTGGGTAACCCGCGTTCCGCAAAGACCTCAGCCGCTACTCTGGCGGCGTTCACTCCTGTCGGAAATCCCGAGTACCACAGCGTGTGCGCAATAATTTCAGATATTTCGGCCTGAGTGACGCCGTTGTCGAGGGCGCGGCCCATGTGCAGGCGCAGCTCATTGGTGGCATACAGCGCCTGATTGACGGCTACGGTAATCATGCTGCGGTCCCTGGCAGAAAGCCCGGGCCGTTCCCAGATGTCTCTGTAGACATACTGGTTTCTGACTTCACCCAGATAAGGTGCGGCATCGTAAGCGCCGGGCGGTGGCGCGGGTTGCTGAGCGCTGGCCGAGGTGCCGAGCCAGAGGGCGGTAAGCGCGCAGAGCAGTCGAAGAGATGTCAGGGCGCCGCGCGCTGGGTTGAGGTTCAGCATAGGTTTGTCTCCAGGCTGTGAAGAAGATCAGCTTCTGAGGGTTTTCGCTATTGATACTATGAACTTGCTTGCTTGGCCAGAGAGTTTCAGGCAGCGATTACCGCCAGCTGGATGTTCAGCACCGCGCAAGCGATTCATCGCGACATTGAGGGCTGCACTCGCGGTGCGCAGGCTCACTGCAGCGGCTTCAGCCCGAACCCTGTGAGCGGATAGAACGCGGCCAACAGCAGGGAAAACATCCAGCCCGTCATGCAGAATATTGCCCATGGCAGATATTCCAACGTAGGCACGCCGAGAGTGGTGGCCATGAATATGGCGGAGACCGTCCATGGCATCAGAGGCTCTAGGATGGTCACTGAATCCTCCAGCGAACGTGACAGATTCTCAGGCGCAAGATTCTGCTCCCGATACGCTGTTTGAAATACCCCTCCGACGATCAGCGCGGTGACGCCTCCGTGGCTGGTCAGGCCAATCATAGTTGCGCCCGAGGCCAGACTTGCCGCGATCAGGCCAGTGACCGAGTTTGCCTTTGACAGGATGGCGTCAAGTAACTTGTTGAGTCCCCCGGAGACATCCATGGCGGCTGCCAGCAAGAAGGCGGCGATGATCAGGATCAAGGTGCTCGACATGGAATTGATGCCGCCTCGGCTCAGCAGGCTGGTCAGGCTTTCGCTGGGCGTCTGAGTCAGGCCGGTCATGCTGACATCGAAGCCGTTGATGGCGCTTATCACGGCATGTTGCACGCTGAATCCATGCAGGCTCATGCCGATGATAATGGCTACTACTGACGATAGAGCCATGACCAGCGCTGCCGGTTTCCTTCTGAACGTTCCCACAATTACTATCAGCGCGGGCAGGAACACCCCTGGATTGATTTGGTAGGCGCTTTGAATCTCAGCAAGGATTGGCTGAACCGTGCTGGCATCATGCCCTGCGTCTGTGGCTAGACCGGTAATCAGATAAACCACCAGTGCCACAACAAAAGAAGGCCCGGCGGTAAAAATCATATTGCGGATGTGGTCATACAGATTTGCATTCGCTGCAATGGCGCAGATATTCGTCTGGTCTGACAGTGGCGAGAGCTTGTCGCCGAAATAGGCACCAGATACCACCGCGCCGGCGGTGGCAGCCAATGGGGCGTTGATGGTGGCAGCAACGCCCATTAACGCGACACCAATGGTTCCGGCCGCTGCCCACGATGAGCCGGTCATTGAGATCATGGCAGTGATCAGAAATGCCATGACGATCATGAACCGCGGATTGACCAGCTGTACACCGTAGTAGACTAGGGCCGGAATCGTGCCGCTGAACATCCAGGTACCAATTAATAATCCGATCGTAAGAAGAATCAGTATAACCGGCAGCACGCTCGCGAACTTCTCGCCCGTAGAGCGCTGGATGGCATCCCAGTCATGGCCGTGCCGAATTGCGACGACGCCGGCGACAGCGGCGGCGATGAACATGATAAAGACCAGAAGCTCTGTGCCTATTGGTAAAAACAGGCCACCGACAATCAGCAAGGTCAGCATCGTGAGTAGCGGTAGGGCAGCTTCGATGAGTGAAATCGGTTTACTCATGTGGGTTTGCGGCAGTAAACGCTCGCTCCAGGTCATTCCATAAGTCGGAAGCCTCTTCCAAACCGACATACAGGCGAACCAGGCGAGGGGACACGCCGAAATCGACAGCCGCGCTGGGAGAGCCGGCCTGATTGATTGACATCCCAGCGGGCATGACGAGACTTTCGTGGCCGCCCCAGCTGACGCCGAGCTTGAAAAAATTCAGGGCATTGCAAAACGCCGGGATGTCCAGCGAATCTTCGGTCTCGAAGCTGAAAAGTCCGCCATACCCGCTAAGCTGCGACTGTGGATGCGGTTGCAGTCCCGGATGGTACACACGTTTAACCGATGGATGTGCCGACAGCTTTCCCGCCAGAGTCAGACCGCTCTGATGGACACGCTCCATCCGCAGCGGCAAGGTC
>JASMER010000079.1 GCA_030752195.1 Gammaproteobacteria bacterium | reverse complement strand
CAAATTCGACACCGCCCTTGTTGAAGCCCTGCTCGAAGGCGTCTCTGATCAGATCTGCCAGAGGCAACTGCGCCCGATCGTCTCCGACAATGGTATTTGGATCGGCAAGACCACGCTCGTCAGCGAAAGGTGCTAAATGCAGGCTCGGGCTGATACTGCCAATATTCACATTGCGCTCGTAGGCGAAGTCAATAGTCAGCTCATCAGCTACCACCGGTTTCAGAGCAAGTGAGCTGAGGCACAGCAAAAAGGTGAAAGTATGTCTGGTCATGCTGGTCATGTAAGTCCCTCGGCTCTTGCGGCAGTCGAATCTGTTATCAGTGAGAATAATTCCTGAGTTTAGTGTGTTCAAGGCTTGCATCCACGGGCATCGATCGACTTTTACTGAAAAGATTATCTTGGTTTAAGTTTTTTAATCCGGATTGAAGGTACGAAAAAGCCCGGCTCTCGCGACAGAGAACCGGGCTTTGCTTTGCCGGTCTGGCTTTGGCTTAAAGCTCTGATGCGGGCCAGGTCGGTGCGCGGTCTCTGACGGTGACCGGGCGCATACCCTGATACAGGAACTTCTGTACGCGCTTGCCCTCGTAGGTTTCCGTGGTATAGATGTTACCCTCGGAATCCGTGGCAATGCTGTGCGGTGCGTAAAACAGCCCGGGTTGTCTTCCTCCGTCCCCGAAGGTGTACAGCACCTCCATTGATGCGCGATCAATGATTGAAATCTTGAAATTCTGACCATCTGCCAGGTAGATAAATTCCTGATCTTCATCCGGTGAGAAGGCAATGTCCCACGTGGACCCCTGGGCGAGCGTTGCTGGGTAGTAAATATGTTCGCTTACGAAGGTCCCATCGGGGCGGAAAATTTGAACTCGGTCAGCACCTCGGTCGCACACATAAATCAGGCCGTCATTCGAAGGCTCTGCGCAGTGAACTGGCCCGCGGAAAACGTCCGGGCCCGGTTGACCCGGTGTATAGGTGTCATCGGCGTCGTCGTCGATATCCGTGCTGCCATAAGCGCCCCAGTAGCGCTTGAACGCACCGGTAGCTACGTCAACCACAGCAACACGCTTGTTTACGTAACCGTCGGCAAAATATGCTTCGCCGGCATCTTCATCGATTGCGATCTCTGCGACGCGGCCGAATGCAGTTGTGCTGTTGCTGTCGAATTCCTCGCCGGGAACTCCGACCGTTCGTATATATTCTCCGTCCCGCGTGAACACCAGCACGTGAGAGTCAGGACCGCCGTTGCCACCGATCCAGACGTCGCCGTTGGCAGCGACTTCGATGCCGTGGTTTGATTCAGGCCACTGGTAGGGGGCACCCTCGACCGGACCGCCCCATGCGTTGATCAGATTGCCTTCAATGTCATACTCAAGGATCGGCGGTGCGGGTGTGCAGCATTCTGCGACGCCGAGTGCCAGTCCGATTTCAGTGCGTCCACCGAACATGTTTTCAGTGTTTCTGTGCACCGTAAAAATGTGATCTCTATCATCCACATCCACGCCAATGGTGTTACCGGTGATCCAATGATTGGGAAGCGGCTTGGGCCACAGTGGGTCGACCAGAAAGGCCGGGGCCATTACGTCATTGCTGGCTGCAATGGTAGGTTCTTGAAGCTTTGATTGACCTATTCCCAGCGCAACCAGGCTTGCGGTGAGTAATGAGGCGATCGCCAGTTTCTTGTTTGTCATTTTTGTTCTCCTCTTTTTCTACCTTACTAGGCAGTCAATGCGCAGGGCACTCTGCGAGTATACTGACTTAAGGTCAGACAGTATACTCACGTCTTTCCTTATATTGTGGAGACTTGTAAGAATTTGTAACAGTCAATTCTCACACCGTTGCACGACGATATATCTCCGGCTCATTCGCCGCTTTGCCATTTTTAAGTAACTGTAATAAAACAAAAAAATATTAATAGAACAATCATCATTGGGGAAATAAGATGAAGCGAATCCGGCGCTATGCTAGGAGTTTACTACTGCTTGCTGCCGCTTTGGGGTTGTCTTCGGCGACCCATGCCCACGATATTCCATCGCGTGTAACCGTCTACGCATTCGTAAAACCGGCCGGAAATGAGCTTACCGCCCTGCTGAGGGTGCCCATGGAGGCACTCAGCGAGATTGTGTTCCCGTTGCGGGGACCCGGCTATCTGCAGATTTCCGAAGCTGAGTCGGCCCAGGAAGAGGCTGCCCGAGTCTATATTACTGAATCCATTCATTTCTTCGAAAATGGGGTCGAACTGACTGAGAAAGAATTGATCAAGACTCGGGTTTCTCTGCCTTCGAATCGAACTTTCCGCGACTTTGAAACCGCGATGGATAACATCCTTTCGGAGCCCCTCGATGATGATGTCAATCTGTTCTGGCGCCAGGGTGTGCTTGACATTCTGGTGACCTACCCAATTGACTCAGAAGACTCTCAATTTGCAGTGAACCCCGAACTAGGCACACTGTCTGAAGAGACAACCACCGTGCTAAGGTTTCTCGTCCCTACAGGTGCTGAAAGAGTTTTCAACTACCAGGGAAACCCGGGCCTTGTCGAGCTGGACCCTCGATGGCATCAAGCGGCCTTGCGATTTATCGAGATGGGGTTTCTGCACATCCTAGAAGGCATCGATCATCTTCTATTTCTGTTCTGCTTGGTCATACCGCTGCGTCGTGTCAGAGCCCTGATTCCGGTTGTCACGTCATTTACCATTGCGCACTCAATCACGCTGATCAGTTCAGCGTTCGGTTTGGCTCCGAATGTGCTCTGGTTTCCGTCGCTCATCGAGACGCTTATCGCTATTTCAATTGTCTATATGGCTTTTGAGAATATTGTTGGAGCTAAGCTCGAGCACCGGTGGTTAGTGACGTTCGGATTCGGCTTGATTCATGGATTTGGATTCTCTTTCTTGTTCAGCGAAACCTTGCAGTTCGCAGGGGGGCATCTGTTTTCATCCCTGCTGGCCTTTAATATCGGAGTGGAGTTGGGGCAGTTATTGGTGCTTATTTTGGTTATACCTGTTCTTAATCTTTTGTTCAGATATTTGGTTGATGAACGTATCGGGGGAATCCTGCTGTCCGCTATGCTTGCCCATAGCGCCTGGCACTGGATGCTCGACAGAGGTGGCCAGTTGTCCCAATTCAGCTTCCAAGTGCCAGTGTTAGATAGTATTTTCGCGGCCGCTTTGATGAGGTGGGGGATGCTGCTTATCGTTGTGTTCGCAGCGCTTTGGATAATGTATGAAGTCTTTAGCCGGCTTGCGCTTATCAGCGCCTCAACTCGCAACTCGGAAGGGTAAAGACTTGGCAGTAAGCTGTATGTCTCTTGAGTGACTTGAGTATCGGAATATTATCCAAATCTCATTAATGGTGTTCAGGAAAATGCAATAGAGAGGTCTGGAGTTTGCAACTTCGCGTCATTTTGATGTTTGTTTCTGCGGCCAAAGTGTTACGCTATTGCCATGTGGATGTATTGCCGAAGTTGGTAAATTGGTTAGCCGAACTTGGTCCTAGCCCATCGCTGTGCCGACGTGTTTATTCAACATTGCGAAAGATAAGCTCACCCAGCTATGTTTTGCGCTTCAAAAAGCTCTGGAGGCGGATTCAGTGAACATTATTCGACCGGAAGCCCGCCACGAAACACCCTACAATTCAGTATAGGCTCACCTATGAAACGACGTATCTTTTTGAAAAACTCCGCGGCACTCGGCGCAACGGTAGTTGCTGGGGCAGCCACAAAAGCTTGTACGCCAAGCCCCGTTGACCCGAATTCCGGAACCTACCGAAACGCAGGAGCTTCTCAAAACGCAGCCCCGTCCGCTGGCAGCCGCCCAACACTTGAGCTCAGTATGGTAACTGTATGGCCGAAGAATTTCCCGGGTCTAGGGACGCGAGCCGAAGAATTTGCACGGGATATTGGCGTTGCCACGAATGGTCGCATCCGTATTCGAGTTTATGCTGCAGATGAATTGGTTCCAGCGCTACAAGCATTTGATGCTGTCTCGCAAGGTAATGCGGATATCTATCACGGGCCAGACTACTACTGGCAGGGCAAGCATATTATGTTTAATTTTTTTGGGGCGGTGCCGTTTGGGCTTGACGCCACGGAAATGGTCCAGTGGTTGAGGTATGGCGGGGGACAGCAGCTTTGGGAAGAGCTCGCATCACGTTTCAACGTCAGGCCAATGTTGTGTAATGCAACAGGCATGCAAATGGGCGGATGGTTTAATAAAGAAATTAATTCTGTGGAAGACTTGCAGGGTTTAAAGATGCGAATTCCTGGGTTCGGCGGGGAGATAATCACTAGGATGGGCGGTACGCCAATTACCCTGCCGGGAGGAGAAATTTTCCTTGCTCTGTCTCAGGGCAACATAGATGCGACCGAGTGGATTGGTCCTTGGAACGACCTTGCTCTTGGGTTTCATCAGGTCGCTGATTATTACTACACATCGGCTTATCATGAGCCAAGCGCATCTATTTGTGCTGGGTGGAACCTCGATGTCTGGAATTCACTCGATGAATCTGAGCAAAAAATCGTTGAAGCGCTCGCAGAGATGCATTACTCCAGGTCGCTCGCAGAATTTAACGCCAGAAACGCTAACGCCCTGCGTCAACTTGTAGCCGAGCACGGAGTACAACTTAGGCAGTTTCCACCTTCGGTTATGGAAGCCCTCGCAGACGTTGCCGCAGATATCGCTGCGGAATTTGGCCGAACCGATGAGATTTCTGGCAGGATTTACAACAGCTATATGTCAACACTTGCCGAAGTAAAAGAATGGAAAGGGGTTGCAGATGAACCCTATTACTTGGCTCGCCGTCTGTCCGAAAGATTTGGGGGTGCAATTTGATTTATGGAGTTGTTCGAATTAAGAACAGGCTCTCCTTAGCCTCATTTTTGTAGGGAGCAACGATGGACAAGTTGGCCAGATTGTGCGCCATGATAGATCAAACAAATGAATTCCTAGGCAAGTTCGCTGCTTGGTCGGCATTTGCACTCGTAATTACACAATTCGGTATTGTGTTGGTGAATCACCTGTACAGTGAAGGCAGTATCGCAATTCAAGAAAGTTTGACGTACATGCACTCTTTACTCTTTCTAGGGGCAGCCGGATACACGCTCCTTCACAATGGCCACGTGAGGGTGGATATCTTGTACAGTTCCCTGAGTAAAAAGCGTAAGGCTTACGTCAATCTTGCGGGTACGTTGATCATACTTTTCCCCGTTCTTTTAATGGTCGGTTTCTATGCGCTTCCTTACATCAACGCTTCTTGGCAAATACTAGAAGGCTCTACCGAATCGAGTGGTCTTCACCTTGTTTTTCTTCTGAAGTCGCTGATCCTACTGTTTGTGGTCAGTACTTTTTTGCAAGGAATTTCAGTCTCTTTTCATTCGATTATCGTGATCGCTGGATCAGGGGACTTAGTGGAGGGAAGCCTGGGAGAAAAATCTCAATGATCTTGGATTTATCTTTTATCGGACTCCAATTCGATCTTGTCGTTCTAGGAATTTGGCTGAGCGAGATGTTCAGAATGCCGCTAGACCTCCTTTTGTGCTCATCGATGTTTATTTTAGCATGCGGTTCATTACTGTTGGGCTATCCAGTCGCATTTACCTTGCCAGGAGTCTCTGTGATATTTGCGGGTCTTGGCTATGCAATGGGTATCTTTGATTTTTCAATAGTCGGGGGAGTACCCCAACGCATCTATGGGACAATGACAAACGTGGTAATGATGGCTGTTCCCCTATTTGTTTTTATGGGAGTCATGTTAGAGCGATCTCGAATTGCTGAGGAGCTTCTAGAGAGCATGGGGCAGCTAATGGGTCGGGTTAAAGGCGGTTTGGGCATATCTGTGACCATAGTTGGCGCGCTCCTCGCGGCCTCCACTGGCATCGTCGGCGCGACGGTCGTGATCATGGGTCTGATGGCTCTTCCCACTATGCTAAACAAAGGCTACAGTCCTGCAATTGCGACTGGAGGAATTGCAGCGGCAGGTACACTTGGTCAGATAATTCCACCTTCGATCGTACTGGTTTTGCTAGGAGATCAGCTTTCTTCAGCATGGCAGGCCTCCCAGCTTGCACAGGGCAACTTCTCGCCTTCGCCGCTCTCTGTTGGCGACTTATTCGCGGGCGCACTGATACCAGGTTTGGGGCTCGTGCTAATGTATGTGCTGTATCAAGTCACAATAGCTATATTGTTTCCTTCGTCCTGCCCCCCGACTACTGATTCAGAAGAGACCTTAGACTTAAAACCGGTATTGGCGGCCTTTCTGCCCCCGATTGTTTTGGTCATCGCTGTTCTTGGTTCAATTCTTGGTGGCGTTGCTACGCCCACTGAAGCTGCTGCAATAGGAGCGGTAGGAGCGATGTTAATGGCAGGATATAAGCTCGATAAGACCAATCCGAAGCCGGTTGTAGTCGCTGGCAGCTCTATCATTGTTTTGCTACTTCTCGGAGGGCTCTTTGATCTGCGCATGGGTAGACAAGAGATACCGGCACTTGATTACTTGGCTTTCGCGATATCGCTACCAGTGCTTGCGGCGATGATTTGGGGAACTGGTATAAGCTTGCTGAGGATTTATAGAGAGGGAGTGCTGCAAGAGGTCGTTCAAATGACTGCCCGAACGAGTTCGATGATTTTTATTATCATGGTCGGAGCAGCGTTGTTCACCTTAATATTTCTTGGTTTCAGCGGCGATTACTATATCACTCAATTTCTAACTAACTTACCAGGTGGACGTCTTGGAGCCTTCATTCTTGTGATGTTGGTAATGTTCATCCTAGGGTTTTTTTTAGATTTTATTCAAATTGTGTTTGTCGTGGTTCCGATCGTAGCTCCGGTCCTATTCTT
>JASMER010000078.1 GCA_030752195.1 Gammaproteobacteria bacterium | reverse complement strand
GTAACAAGGCGAGGGAACTTGAGGAGCTTGGTCGTGTGCAGTTGCGGGCAAGTGATAGGCTGATTGATCTGGTTGCGGTTCATGGGGAGTTGGGGAGCTCGGGAGGTATTGAGCCGGGCCATGAAAGACGCAATATGAATAATTCCTGCCTTAGTGTTTCGGCTGTGCCGGAGCAGAAGTTATGTGCATCTTTGGCCAGCCGGTCCATTCAGTACTCTGCGATGGCTTCTGGCTCCTGACGGCTGGCATAAACGATCTTGAAGTTAAGGAAGCCGTAGACCGCAGCAATTAGTGGATTGATCAGGTTAAAAAAACAGTAAGGCAGATAGGCGAAGGTGGCAACGCCGAGGGTGCCGGCCATATAGGCTCCGCAGGTGTTCCAGGGAATTAGTGGCGAGGTAATCGTGCCTGCGTCCTCCAGCGTTCTGCTGAGATTTTTCATATCCAGATTATGGTTTTGAAACTCCAGCTTATACATTCGTCCCGGCAGGACAACGGAAATGTACTGGTCTGAGGTGATCAGGTTCGCGCCGATACAGGTGAGCAGGGTCGTGGCAATTAGACTGCCGGTGCTGCTAACAAAAGACAGAGCGTAATTCACCAGGCACTTCAGTAGTCCGGTATGTTCCATTACGGCGCCAAAGATCATCGCGCACAGAATCAGCCATACCGTATTGAGCATGGAACTCATGCCGCCCCGGGTCATCAGGTCATCCAGAGTTGTGTTGCCGCTGTTGAGTGAGAAACCATCGAACAAGGTTTGCCAGACTCCGCGGAAATAAGCCAGAAAGATATTTTGCGTCTCGCCCGCAAGTGCCAGCACCGCGGGCCTTTGGAAAATGAGGGCGAGTAACACTGCCAGCGAAGCGCCAGCCAGGATGGTCGGGACGGGCGGAAATTTCTTGTTTGCCATGACCAGTAAGGTCAGCACAGGCAGTAGCATGATCGGGTGAATGGTGAAGGTGTCGCTGATCAGTCGCATGGTGAGTTCGAGGTCGGTATTTGCCGCTTCCGAGTCAATGTTTAAGCCCATTAAGGTAAACAAGATCAAGGCGATTACAATGCTCGGAATGGTCGTCCACAACATGTGACTAATGTGTGAGAAAAGGTCTGTCCCAGCGACTGCCGGTGCTAGATTCGTGGTCTCGGAAAGCGGAGACAGTTTGTCGCCGAAGTAGGCTCCCGAAATTATCGCACCCGCTGTGACTTCGACAGAAACGCCAAGACCTCCTGCTGCGCCTATCAACGCAATGCCGACAGTGCCCGCCACAGTCCAGGAGGAGCCGATGCTCAAGGAAATCAGCGCGCAAATGACACAGCTCGCTGCGTAGAATATGGCGGGATCGAGAATCAGCAGGCTATAGTAGATCATGGTCGGAACAGTTCCTGACAGAATCCAGCTGCCGATCAGCATTCCGACGCTGAACAGAATCATCACTGGTTTTAGGGCCACACTGATACCCGCTATCATGCTGGACTCGAGTTCTGTCCAGGATTGCCCAGTTCTCCAGCCAAGCAGACACGCGACGGCGGCGCCCACGCATAGTGCGATTTGGTTCGGTCCGTAGCTTGAGTCCTCACCAAACAGATAAACAGAGAGCGACAGCAAACTGATCAGAACTCCTACAGGGATCAGTGCTTGGATGACTGTGGGCGAAACAGTATGCTGTTCCGTATTCTCAGCGGTGTTGTCTAGGGCTGCCATCGTGAGTCCTCTCTAGATTCGTTTGCAAGCATATCGAGATTCCTCACTGCCTGTCTAATCGTGGATAGGGTATAATCTGCCACGGTGTTACAACCATGCAGGCTCTATTTAAGAGGGCGGTATTTCATATACCTTGCGGGACTTTACAGGCTGAATTTTGCTCATGAACAGTGCTGAAAATCATATCACCGATATTACGGAATACATGCAGGCCGTAGGAGAGCGGGCCAGAGCGGCGTCCCGATTGATCAATCGGGCTAGCACAGCGCAGAAAAATGAGGCCTTGCTGGCCATTGCAGACTCTCTGGATGTCCGGCGCGACCAATTGATCATGGCGAATCAGGAAGATCTGGAAGCGGGCAGAGGGAAAAAACTGGGCGCAGCTTTAATGGACCGGCTGGAACTCACGCCGAAGAGAATAGAGGCGATGATCGATGGCCTGCGTCAGGTTGCAGACTTGGAAGATCCGGTAGGTGCTGTGACTGATCTGACGTATCGCCCAAGCGGGATTCAGATTGGAAAAATGCGTGTGCCCCTGGGGGTGATTGGTATCATCTATGAATCAAGGCCTAATGTAACTTGTGAAGCGGCTAGTCTCTGTCTCAAGGCCGGGAACGCTGCCATCCTAAGAGGGGGCTCGGAAGCGCTGTTATCCAATCAGGCGATTGCTGAGTGCGTCAAGGAAGGTCTGGTGGCAGCGGGGCTTGATGTGAATGTTATTCAGGTAATTGATCGCGCTGACCGGGAGGCGGTGGGCCAGTTGATTACTATGCCGGAGTGTGTAGATGTCATCGTGCCGCGCGGTGGCAAGGGGTTGATCGAAAGAATCAGTGCTGACGCCAAGGTGCCTGTCATAAAGCATCTTGATGGCAACTGCCATGTGTATGTTGATGACAGGGCAGACCTTGAGAAGGCTGTGGCCGTCGTGGTCAATGCTAAGACCCAACGCTATGGCACCTGCTGCACCATGGAGTCGCTGCTAATCGCACAAGCAATAGCGGAGCAGGCCATCCCTAAGATTGCAGCAGAGTTTATCAGGCACCAGGTCGAGATGCGGGGCTGCGAAGTGGTGAGGACAATTATCCCTGAAGCCTCTGCGGCATCCGAAGAGGACTGGAAAGAAGAATATCTGGCACCTATTGTCTCAATCAAAGTAGTAGAGGGGCTAGCAGAGGCGATTTCTCATATTAACTCTCATGGTTCTCAGCATACAGACTCAATCATAACTGAGGATTTTAATCGGGCTCAGCGCTTCCTACGTGAAGTAGATTCGAGCTCTGTGATGATCAATGCGTCGACCCGGTTCGCGGACGGCTTTGAATACGGTCTGGGGGCTGAAATCGGAATATCGACTGACAAGCTGCATGTCCGAGGGCCGGTAGGCCTTGAGGGTCTGACATCGCAAAAGTTCATAGTAATTGGTGACGGTCACATCAGGCAATGAAATCGCGCCTCGGTATCTTCGGAGGGATGTTTGATCCTGTCCATCACGGGCACATTCAAGCCGCGCGCTTCGCGCTGGAAACTCTGGATCTGGACGCGTTAAAGATGATTCCCTGTAATGAGCCCAATCACAAAGACTCCTTGTCAGCCAGCGCAATGCATCGCATGGCGATGCTGGAACTTGCCTTGCGGGATGAGTCCTCAATCACACCGGATGATTGTGAAATCCGCCGGGGCGGCATTTCCTACGCGTCAGATACGGTCGGCGCCTTCGCGGAGGCCGGATGCTGGCAGCATCGGATCTTTGTTATGGGAATGGATGCGTTTAATGGTTTGCTGGGTTGGCATGATTGGCAGAGCTTTCTGGAGTCCTGTCATATCCTGGTGCTTGGCAGATCTGGGCAGCGTGTTGATGAACTGGTGGCAGCGGAGTTAGATCTCGATCGCCGGCAGGCGGCAGAGCCCCATGAATTATTTGAGCAGAGCGTTGGCAAGGTGCACTTGGCCCGGCTGTTTGATGTGGAGCTTTCCTCGACACAAGTGCGGAGCCTGCTCGGGAAAGATGGCCATGTCAGCGGACTCCTTAACCCCAGTGTCATTAATTACATCGAGGAACATTCGCTCTACGGATGTAGGCCTTCAGAGCAGTGACATGAAAGAATGAGTGGGCAGGTAAAAGAGTTGAAGAGTAAGAAAATCGCACAGCTGGTCGTGGAAGCGCTGGAAGATCTTAAGGGCGAGTCGATCCTTTCTATTGATGTACAAAAATTGACAGAAATAACCGACTATATGGTTATCGTAACTGGCCGTTCCAGTACCCACATCAAAGCTTTGTCTGACTCCGTTGCGAAGAAAGTTAAAGAGGCAGGGCTCGATATTTTTGGTATAGAGGGTAAGCTGCAGTCTGAGTGGGTTCTCGTTGATGTCGGAGGAGTAGTCGTGCACATTATGTTGGGGTCGGTCAGGGTCTTATACAACCTCGAGGACTTATGGAGCTTTGACGCGTCTAAAGGTGCAGCGCGCGTTGTTTCTGCTGAAGGCCCTACTCAAGGCTCATGAAGATGCGATTGCTGTCCGTCGGCACCAAGATGGCGCATTGGGTGATCACAGGGACGGAACATTACAGCAGACGCATCGAGCGGGAAATGAGTTTTTCTCTTGTTGAGATTCCATTGGCCAAGAGAGTAAAAAACCAACCGCCAGCGATCGGCAAAGCTAGGGAAGCAGCCGCTTTCTTATCTCAGATAAAACCGGACGACTACGTCGTGGCGCTGGACGTTAAAGGCAGATCACTGAGCACTGCGCAACTTGCCGACAAGTTGCGTGAATTCCGGATGTCAGGAAAAGATCTGGCGCTTCTAATTGGTGGTCCTGACGGCTTGGATGACGATTGTCTGGGGCGGGCGAATGAGTGTTGGTCTCTATCAAAGTTAACGCTTCCGCATCCGCTGGTCAGGGTTCTGGTGATGGAGCAGCTGTATCGAGCGATTTCGATCATTAACGGCCATCCCTATCATCGTGAATGAGGTTTCCGGACACGGATGGACACAGATGGAAGCGGTAAACTTTTGGTCTTTTTTGGGGTCTATATCCCCAGCAGCCTGATTTTCAAGCAGGAGAACAAATTGCCGACTAAATTGACTAGTTCATTTTCATGATTATGGATGTTTTCAGGGCGCTGAATCTGCAATGAAAGGTAAGTGGCAGCAAAAAGATCATGAGGCTGAGAGGCGGCTTTTTACCCGAATGGAAGGTAAGTGGCAGCTAAAAGACCATGAGGCTGAAAAGCAGCTTTTTACCCGGCGGCTGGTTGTTGCGGCGGTAATCGTCACGCTTCTTTTCTGCGCGCTGATTATCAAACTGCTAAACCTTCAGGTTGTACAGTATGAGTATTTCTCGGCCCGGTCCGATGGCAACAGGCTCCACTCTCAGTACGTGCCCCCAGCGCGAGGTCTGATTTTTGACAGCCAGGGAGAACTCCTGGCAGATAATCAGCCCATATTCAATTTAACCATTGTCAAAGAGCAGGTAGAGGATCTTGATTCCACCCTAGCCTACTTGGCGACACTTATTCGGCTGTCGGACGATGATATTGAGCAATTTCAAAACCGCTTGGGCCGCAATCGGGTACCCTTCTCCTCTATAACTTTGCGGTATCTGCTCAGTGAAGAAGAAAAAGCCAGAGTTGCGGTCAACAGTCACCAGCTTGCCGGCGTGGCAATTGAATCGCAATTTGTCCGCAGCTATCCCCTGGGCTCACTGACTGCGCATTCGCTGGGCTATGTCTCCGAGATAAACCGCGAAGAGATGAATGCGCTTACCGATGCGCAAAAAGAAAATTATGGAGGCACTTACCATATCGGGAAAAGTGGCGTCGAGAGAACGTACGAGGAATTGCTGCACGGTACCGTGGGCTATGAAATCGTTGAGAAAAATAACCGGGGCCAGATCATGCGGCGATTGGACCGTACGGACCCTGTCGCCGGGAAGAATCTGACTCTCCACCTGAATGCAAAGCTGCAAATTGCGGCAGAGCAAGCGTTGGGCGATTTTCGCGGTGCTGTCGTCGCCATTGACCCGGCTACCGGTGGAATTCTCGCAATGGTCAGCAAACCCGGATTTGATCCGAATCTCTTCGTCACCGGCATCACCAACAAGGAATACTCCGTGCTGGTAAATGACGTGGTGAATACCCCACTTTTCGATCGCTCGACTAATCCTTACCCACCCGGTTCAACAGTTAAACCGTTCATAGGTCTTGCCGGGCTGCAAAGCGGGACGATCGACTACGAGTTCACGATTCAGGATCCGGGGTATTTCAGGCTTCCAGGAGTGTCTTACCGCTGGGGTGACTACACGCTTCGCACCGCCATCGGGGGCGGTCATGGAGAGACAGACTTACAAAAAGCTATTTATCAGAGCTGTGACACTTTTTTTTATGATCTGGGTCACCGCCTTGGTGTTGATAGCATCCACGGGTTTCTTTCCCAATTTGGGTTTGGTGACAACTTCGCGCTAGACGTCGGCTATGCCAGAACCGGCGTCCTCCCCTCCCGCGACTGGAAAATGGAAAGTCGGGGAGAACCCTGGTACCCCGGCGATACCGTCAACTCGTCGATCGGGCAGGGGTATATGTGGGCAACACCGCTTCAGCTGGCGACAGCTACTGCGATTCTGGCCAATCGGGGCGCGGTGATTCAGCCGCGAATGCTTAAGGCAGTCGATGGCGTGCAATTTGAGCCATTGAACAAGGACCCTAAGCCGGACGTCTTTACCGACGACGCCGATTATTGGAGCTACATTCATGAAGCGATGACGATGGTAGTCCATCGGCCCTATTCCGATGTGTTCCGGGACTACGGCACAGCCTATGAATCAATCGCCATGCAGGATCGCGCCATGCCTTACACCATGGCTGGCAAATCAGGTACCGCGCAAGTTGTCGGAATCAGTCAGGAGATCCTGTCCAGCGAAGACATTGTCGTTTCTGACGTCAATAAGGATCACGGACTGTTCGTTTCTTTTGCTCCGGCGATGCATCCCGAGATTGATCCGAAAATCGCCGTCGCAGTCTTTGTCGAGAATGGTGAACATGGCAGCAGTGTTGCCGGGCCAATTGCCAAGCAAGTAATTGATAGCTATCTGCTTGATATTCTCCGATTGGATTTCCACGTGGCAGATCAAGAAGTTGCCGGGGCAAGAGTGTCGCA
>JASMER010000077.1 GCA_030752195.1 Gammaproteobacteria bacterium | reverse complement strand
AGCACAAGGACAAGCTTCTGAATGACATGACGCTGGAGACCCTCCTCAGCTTACTGATTGAGTGTCAGGCTGATTCAGATTCGCAACAGGTTCTTGAGGCATATTTGGATCGTCATCAGGAGAACTGGCGTGAGCAGGCGTCAGCTACGTCCAGGGTGCCCCCGTCAGACGCTGAAGCGCCGATGACCAGGCAGCTCGCTCTGGAAATTCTCGGACTCACCGATGCCGCGAGTGAAGCCGATATCATTCGTGCTCATCGGGAAATGATGCGCCGCCTCCATCCTGATCGTGGCGGATCGGATTACCTGGCTAAAAAAATTAACGCAGCCAAGGATTATCTTATCGGTTAATCGGCGAGAGCTGGTGACTTGGTTAGTGCTACAATAGATGCTCATATGTGGTGTGCTTGAGCAGGTGACCTTATGACTTTAATGCGTACTCAAGATGTGATCCAAAGCGTTGCAGAGGCCCTGCAGTATATTAGCTATTACCATCCTACTGACTTTGTCCGGGCGGTGAGCGAAGCCTACGAAATGGAGGAATCTGCAGCCGCTAAAGATGCCATGGCGCAGATTCTCATCAACTCTCGACTTTGCGCTGAGGGGAAAAGACCGATTTGTCAGGACACCGGTATCGTCACAGTTTTCTTGAAAGTGGGTATGCAGCTGCAGTGGGAGGGTGATCTGTCACTTACCGAGATGGTCAACGAAGGCGTCAGGCAGGCCTACAGGAATCCGGACAATGTTCTGCGCGCTTCAATTCTCTCAGACCCGGCGGGCGCCCGGAAAAACACTGGTGACAACACGCCAGCTGTCATTCATACGGAAGTGGTCCCCGGTGACAAATTGGAGATCAAGCTTGCGGCCAAAGGCGGGGGTTCAGAAAACAAAGCCAAAATGGTGATGCTGAATCCAAGTGATGGCATCGCGGATTGGGTGGAGGCGACTTTACCGACTATGGGAGCTGGCTGGTGCCCGCCCGGCATGTTGGGTATTGGTATCGGGGGTACTGCAGAGAAAGCGGCGGTGCTGGCAAAAGAATCTCTGATGGATCCTATCGATATTCACGAATTAAGGCGGCGCGGCCCGGCGAGTCGTATCGAGGAACTCAGACTCGAGATCATGGACCGGGCTAATGCGCTGGGTATCGGTGCTCAAGGTCTGGGAGGGCTGACCACCGTATTGGACGTAAAAATATTGGATTATCCGACCCATGCGGCGTCTTTACCGGTGGCCATGATCCCCAATTGCGCGGCCACACGACACGTGCACTTTACTCTGGACGGTTTCGGTCCTGCCGCTTTAGTGCCACCAAAACTGAACGAGTGGCCGGAGATACACTGGGATGCCGGCGCCAAGGCGCGCCGGGTAAACCTCGATACAGTCACGAAGGCAGATATCGCTGAGTGGCAACCCGGCGAGACTCTGTTGCTTTCTGGTACGATGCTGACCGGCAGAGATGCGGCGCACAAGCGTCTGCTGAGCATGTTAGAAAACGGGGAGACGCTGCCGGAAGCGGTGAATTTTGATAACAAGTTTATTTACTACGTTGGCCCTGTTGATCCAGTACGTGAGGAAGTGATCGGCCCGGCCGGTCCGACAACCGCGACACGGATGGACAAATTTACGGGCTCGCTGCTCGAACACACTGGGCTTATCGGCATGATTGGTAAGGCCGAAAGAGGACAGATCGCCATTGATGCGATTAGAGCTCATGGAGCGGTGTATCTGATGGCTGTTGGTGGAGCAGCTTACCTTGTATCTAAAGCCATCCGGGAAGCCCGGGTGGTGGCCTTTGAAGACCTTGGTATGGAAGCGATTCATGAGTTTGTAGTCGATGAGATGCCGGTCACCGTGGCGGTGGATGTCAATGGTGAATCGGTGCACCGAACCGGGCCAGCTGTGTGGAGGGAGAAAATAGCCGAGACCCGATCCCTAAAAGTCACCTAGTCAGTCGCACATGTCGGAGAAGTGATGCGGAACACTCAGGCTGATCGCCGGTGAACCGTTGCTTAACTGGGCGGCCGACTTATCGATTGCCAGATCTTCGCCCGTCAAAACCCCGTGATCAAACTTATAGATGCTTTGATTCTTGCCCTCGCTGCAAGCCGTGTTGTACCGCTCTTGCTCTTCTATAATCGATTCATTGCGAGTCGTGTATCCGACCAGGGTCTTCTTTCCATGGCGTTTGGTCAGCATCCTACGAGTGACATGCGGGCTCAGAATAGAGGCGGTGGCGTTGTTCCCGCCGAACCCCTTGGCATTGATGAGAGCGGCATCCATGCTCTCGGGCGCGAGTTCGCGGTGTTCTAGGAGGAAATCGAGATGCTCCGTCGCGACATCATCAGCGATCTGATCCACGCCAGCGATTTCAGGCAGGATGTTTTCAGACCATGCGCCAAGACTGGCGATAATCTGATCTCCCGAAGCTGACGCAACTGAGTGTCCCAACTGGGACTTGACCGCAGCTACTGGCCACTTCTCGATGCCAAAGGTTGCCGCTAGCCTGTTTAGAATCTCTGACTCAGATACCCGGTTCTGCGGTGTGCCAGTCCCATGCGCCTGAACAAAGCTGTTGCGCTGAGTTCGTTGTTCGCCGATGACGTTCCGAGTGGCAGCGAGCGCTTTTGCGACAGTCAGGTAGTTCCCCAGTCCCGGGCCGGTGATTGATTTTTTATAGCCGTCAGCATGAATAAAGATGTCGTTCACCGCACCATAAACAGTGGCTCCTGTTTCCATCACCAATTCATCATCGAAGAGCACGACAAACTGAGCTGATTCTGCGAGGGTAAAGCCGGAATTTTTACAGAAAGGCCGACATGCCCGGCGATAATCTGGCAATACATCAGGATTCAAGCCGTCTAGCTGTCGTAAGGAATTATCACTGGCCAGGGCACCCATGGTTATGAATGCTTCAAATACCTCTGGCACCATGCAGGACTCGCTTGTTCCGACAACAGCAATCCGATGCGAGCCAGATTGAATGTCGCGCATACCTTGCCGCAGGTTGTACAGAAAAGTGGCACAAGCACCATTGTTGTGTCCTGTGGTGCCGAGGCTTCCTAGCAGATAGGCATTGATAAAATCCGCTGGCATTTCATTAAGCCCGAGAGGCAATTGTTTGGACGTGACTTTTTTACCCAGCAGGCGCGCCTTCAACATGCCTCCATTGCCGTTGTAGTCCAGTTGTCCCAGGCAGCTTCCTGCGTACACGCTAATCTGATCAGCAGGGACCCGTTTGCGTATGGCCTCCCAATCCAGGCCTAACGCGTTTACAGCATCTGAAGCGCCGAAGACAGTCATCTGTAATGCTCTGGGATGGTTGCGGGACGGATAACTGCCGGCAGGGTCAAATCCATGCGGAAGTTGGGCAGCAGAGTGTACCTCCGAGGCCCGAAAACTCGGCAGCATCACGGGGAGTCCGCTGTCGGTTCGTATGGTGAGCCGTTCAGGGTCACTGCTATCGGAGGTAATTTGCCAAGCTGATGGGACTGGATTGGGCAGGTCCTTGCGTTTTAGGCTGAAGCAGATTGGCCCGCTGCCTGTGGCTTCTAAGCGGGTACGCTGATGTATCGGTATGGCGTCCGGGTCGAACGCTCCGCCATTGAATTTTCTGATCAGGGTGCCATTCAGCAAGTCCTGTCTATGCTTGGCAAGAAAGGCGTCAACATCGACGGTGCTGCCTTTTGCGTCGCGCCAGGTGCCGTCTGTGCGCTGGATTTGTCCAGTCAGTGCCGCTAGTTGCTGGAGCGTGGCTTTCTGCGTGAGCGCATTCGTTTGATCAAAAACCAGCCGGCGAAACCCGTTATGGCCGGAGCTGCGGCCCGCCGCATTTATGCCGCCAAAACTGACGATTACCGGAAGCTTTACCATGACATGCCCTCTCGTGGATGTAACGGGAATGCCTATTAGATCGGATAGACAGCCATTTATATTATGGCTAAATAGCCACTTTTTATGTCTATCTGGCCTCTGGCGCGCTCGCCTTGCAAATTTTCAGGTCCAGAAATAGCATGTTCGGATCATTACGATAGCGCTTCTGGCCTTTCAACAGCTCAACTTTTTATCACATTGCCTATCTCCCCGGACATTAGTGAACACATCGCGCAATTAAACGCCGCACTGGGTGTTCCCTCAAATTATGCTGCTTCCAGAGGGCTGGCGCTGTGCCTTACTCCGGATGAACTAGTTGAAACTGAACCGGATTTTTATGGCAGGCCACAGCGGTTGACCGCACAAGCGCTGCAAGCGTGGTCTCAAATGAAGTCTTGTGCCGCTGAGTCAGAGATTACGCTCCACCTGATTTCGGCATTTCGCAGCCCGGATTACCAGTATGAATTACTGAAGAGGAAACTCGATGCGGGGCAGAGTATTGATCAGATACTCCAAGTTAATGCGGCGCCGGGCTACAGTGAGCACCACACAGGCAGGGCAATAGATGTTGGAACACTCGGCTGCGCCGCGCTAGTTGAAGAGTTTGAGTGGACTCCGGCCTTCGCCTGGCTGCGAGAGCATGCGGGTGAATTTGGCTTCGCGCTAAGTTATCCAAGGGATAATCCGTCCGGAATGGCCTATGAGCCGTGGCACTGGTGCTTCCGAGAGCAGTCTTCCGGAGCGTTTGCAAAGAATTTAGACAAACCCACGCGAAAGGAGTAGCCTAAATATAAAACTCCATTGGAGGACTAATTCTGGCGATAATCAAGTTGTTCCTTGATACTTCGAATTCCCCTACTCTTGTGGGCGTCGTACCAGTCCGCTGTTCTTCCACATCAACCGCGCATCCTCCCTCCCGGCCTGACTCCAGATCGCCGCACTCTTTTTCTGGCTGTCTAAGCCGGTCGCTGAATATCCCGTTCCACGACGGAGTTGTTGCACGTTTTTTTGTGCCAATCAATCCGCAGGGTGATCTGTTCGGATGCGCGACTTTTTTCAAAAGGAGGAAAGACTGAAAACGAAAATTGTAACTCTGAACAGATGCACTGGGGAGAAACGCCATGACAAATGATTTTCAGATTGTGTTTCACAATATCGAACAGTCCACTTCGATCTCTGATGCTGTAAATAAACGGATAAGTAAACTCCAGCGTTTTTGTGACCGAATTCTTGCTGGTAGAGTGGTACTGGACTCTCCTCACAATAATCATCATAAAGGCAAGGTATACTCGGTGGGTCTTGAAATTCATATTCCGAGCAAAGAAGTCCGCGTCAACCAGGAGCAGCATGACAATCATGCCCATGAGGATCTCTATGTCGCGATTCGTGACGCCTTCAATGCGGCGGAACGGCAATTAAAGGCGATTCACAAGAAACACCGGACCGAGAGAAACCATCATTCCTCGGAACTGGAAGCAGTAGGTATTTAGCAGTTGCAGCGAGGTTATTCATGGAATATCACAAACGCTTGGAAATAGAAGCCGCCACATTTCGTCGGTTGATAAGCCATCTTGACGCTCATAAAGACGTCCAGAATATCGATTTGATGAATCTGGCCAGTTTTTGCCGGAACTGCCTGTCCAAATGGTACCGGGCTGAAGCAGAAGAGAGAGGCATTGAGCTTGATTATGAGAGCGCTCGGGAAGTGGTGTACGGCATGCCCTACGCGCTGTGGAAGGAAAAGTATCAGACTGAGGCGACGCAGGCGCAACTCGATAAGTTCGAAGGCAGTACCGCAGATTGAATTGCCAGAAAGACTTCGACAGAGACCCTGAGCACTACAATCCAATTTCAGCGTTCTTTATTAATGCGAAACAGCTTGTTTCTTACTAGTCTGCGATATTCTTTTGGGTTCAGACCATTTGCTTTTTTGAACAGTTCGGTGAAGTAACTGCTGTCGTAATAGCCCACTTGATGGGCAATTTCCGCGATACTTAAGTTGCTGTCTTTTAGCAATCCCTTGGCTTGTCCGAGTCTGACGCTTTGAAGATACTCGGTCGGCGACTTGTTGGTAGCTGCCTTGAACCTGCGATTTAACGTGCGAACGCTCATGCCGAAATGGTGGGCAATGTCCACCATTTTTGTTGGTTCCGAAAAACGGCTCTGTAGCTGTTCCTGTATCTGAATTACCCGTTCATCATGATGACTCCCTTCCTGACCCTGCTGCAGCAATTCTGTGGCATAGGATTTTTTTAGCTCATGCATGAAATGCCGCGCCACTTCATTGGCGATTTGATCGCCATACATGTCATTAATGAGATGGACGATGATGTCGCGAATAGCATTGACGCTTCCCGAGCAATAAATACCGTTTGAGTAGGTGATAAAGCGCTTCCGCTGTAAATCAATGTCCGGAAAGAGTGCTTCAAATTCGTCGAAGAAAAACGCCAGTGCGTGGTAGCCTGTGCACGTTCAAGCTTTCCTGTCGCCGCGCAGAAATATGCACCAGTGGTGGCTGCGCAGAGGATTGCACCCTCTCGTGCCTGCCGATTGAGCCACTGCACTAGTTCCGGATGCGCATGCAGGGCTGCCCTTGGATTTCTCCAGACGGCTGGAATGAATATTAAGTCTGTTTTTGAGACCTCGGAGATTAATTTGTCACAGGTAATGTGTAAGTTGCCGGTCAGTCGGCATTCGATTTGCCCAATAGTGACGATTTCGAGCGTGCAAATTTTATCTGGCTGCCTGTAAACCCTGGCGACGTCGTTTGCGGCGGTCAGCATCTCCAGTGGAATCGTCAGCGCTGACCCCAGCGCGCGTGGAACAGCAAGAACTGAGACGTGCTTCATGTTGGCTTACCCGAATACGAAATGCTCTTGATGAAATAGCCAGATTCTCCGGTGGGCGCTGTGATTGTGATGTCGCTCTCAGAGGTCTTGCCCAGAAGGGCTTTTCCCAGCGGGGAATCAATGCTGATGTAACCGCGTTGAGGATCGATTTCATCCGGGCCAACAAGGCGATAG
>JASMER010000076.1 GCA_030752195.1 Gammaproteobacteria bacterium | reverse complement strand
GTCATGATGACTCAGGATCCGCAGGACTGGGAAACCCTTTTCTCCATGGCGCTTCTCGACGTTGAACTGGAGCAATTCGACCAGGCCAGTGAGAAATTTACGCAACTGGCCGAAGTCGACGATCGTGCTGACGAGGCCAACTATTATCTCGGCTATGTCAATGAACAGCGGAATAACCTGCCGCTCGCCATAGCAGCCTACCGCGAAGTCAGAATCGGTACTCAGAACTTCTTGGCCGCTCAGCAGCGGGCAGTGAGCCTTGCCATTCAACTCGGTGAACTGGATTCTACGCGTGCCTATCTCAGTCAGCTTTCGAGAGGCCAGCCGCGTCTGGAGATATTATTTCATACGATTGAATCTGGTGCGCTTATTCAGGCCGGGCACGCGGACAGGGCGCGAGATCTCCTCGATCGCGCGCTGAACAAATACCCCAATGAGGCGGATTTACTTTTCGCCCGGGTGCTGTTGTTCGACAGTCTGGGGGACAAAGAGGGATCAGAGCAGGATCTAAAACAGATCATTCGAATACGACCCGAGGACTCTAGAGCACTGAACCACCTCGGCTACATGCTGGCAGATCAGACAGAGCGCTATCAGGAAGCCCTAGAACTCATTGAACGAGCTATCGCCATTTCACCTGATGATCCTGCCATCATTGACAGCCTCGGGTGGGCGCAGTTCAAACTGGGCAGATACGAAGAAGCTCTGACTAATCTGCGTCGCGCCTACGCGGTTTTTCCTGATGCAGAAGTTGCTTCACACGTCGGCGAAGTCCTGTGGATGATGGGACGCGAACAGGAGGCCGTCGAAATTTGGCGCGGCGCACTTCAAAACCAACCTGACAGCGATCTAATCAAAGAAGTGGTCCATCGACTGCAAGCCGATCTCTGAGCGGCAGGGAATAGCGTTCTTGGTCCTCTGCTTTATTTTCCCCTCTTACGCGCCGGTCGGAACAGCCGCCCTGCGCCTGGCGAGCCTGTGCCTGCTCACGGCAGCACTTCCAGCCTGCAGCAGCCTTGCGCCGCCAGCGAGCGAGAACAGTAACTGGGCTCTGCAGAGCCAGCAGCTTGAAAAACTTACGCACTGGCAGCTCCGTGGCCGGGTGAATGTGCGCTACAACAATGAATCTCAGACGCCTCGCATCCAGTGGCAACACAACAGCAGAGCATACCAGATCCGTTTGTGGGGTACTTTTAATGCCGGCAACACCCTGATTCGGGGCGAGCCCGGACGTGTCAGCCTCGATCAGGGGGATGAACATTTCAGTGCGAGCTCGCCGGAGGAGCTGATCCTTCAACAGCTGGGATATGAGCTGCCCGTTTCTTATCTGGAATTCTGGATTAAAGGTCTTCCGGTTCCCGACCGGCCAGCTGCGCTTTTCTTCAATGAACTGAATCAGCTGAAGGCATTCAAACAGGCAGAATGGACGGTGTCCCTGTCTGACCTCAGAGATTATGGAGATCTAGCACTGCCACGCAGGGTAGACATTATGAGCAGTGAGAACGACGCGCAATTACGCTTCATTGGGCTGCGCTGGACCTTGCCTGAGAATCGGGGTTCAGCCCATTGAATGACTCATCAGAACGCTGGTTCGCACCTGCGAAACTCAATCTATTTCTGCATATTCTCGGGCGACGCAGCGATGGCTATCATCAGCTTCAGACCCTGTTTCAACTCCTGGACAAAGGCGACACTCTACAGTTTGAATCCCTCAGTGGTGGCGAACTGCAGCTTGAGGTAAGCAGCAACACCACCGGACATAGACTGCCTGTGGAAAATAACCTAATTCTTAAAGCAGCAAGACTCTTACGCACACACGCCGGAACCCCTACTCTGGGCGCTAGGATCTCTGTCGATAAGCGCATACCGATGGGCGGCGGATTAGGAGGCGGCAGCAGCAACGCGGCAACCACACTGATTGCCCTGAACAGGTACTGGCAGCTCAACTTGGGTCAGACTGAACTAAAAGCGCTTGGGCTGCAGCTGGGCGCTGACGTCCCTCTCTTTATTGACGGCAAATCGGCATGGGGCGAGGGTGTCGGAGAAAAGCTACAAGCGGTAACCCTACCGCCCAGATGGTTTCTGGTGGCAACGCCAGATTGCGCGGTGTCCACTGCTGAAATATTCAATCACGAAAATTTGACACGGAACTCGCCAGCCATCAAAATGGCCGACTTTCTGGCGGGAGTCGCCCGTAATGATTGCGAGTCTATAACCTGCGATCTTTATCCGGAAGTGGAGCAAGCTCTGACTTGGCTAACTCAATTCGGGCAGGCCCGAATGACCGGAACGGGAGCCAGCGTCTTTGCAGATTTTACAGCAGAAACCAAAGCGAATGCCGCGTTGTCTCAACTGCCGGCGCGCTGGCAGGGGTTTGTGGCCCGCGGCCTAAATTCGCTGGAACCGGGCAGGTATCCTGCCTAGAATAGAGAACTGAGAGAAAAGATTTTTTTGGGGTGTCGCCAAGTGGTAAGGCACAAGGTTTTGATCCTTGCATACGTTGGTTCGAATCCAGCCACCCCAGCCAAATACTGAGCGGCGTCATGATGACATCGCCGGCCCGAGGGGGTCAGGGTAATTTTTGTTGCTGGCTGTCGAGGTCGAAGGGGAATCCCGTTTGCAGCAAAGACATTACCCTGACCCCCTTATCGGTTAATCAGAAATAAGCAAAATGGCACTCAATAAATAGGATAACGTTGTGGCAACCAATTTGATGGTTTTTACCGGCAATGCGAATCCTGAACTCGCAAGCGCCATTGCCAGACACATTGGAGTGCCGCTGGGCCATGCCAGCATCAGTAAATTCAGTGATGGCGAAGTTTCTGTCGAGCTCAACGAAAACGTGCGGGGCAAAGATGTATTTATTATTCAGCCGACCTGTGCGCCGACCAACGACAGCATCATGGAGCTGCTGCTGACGGCCGATGCCCTGCATCGGGCCTCGGCCAACCGAATCACTGCAGTAGTTCCATATTACGGCTACGCTAGACAGGATCGTCGGGTGAGATCTGCCAGAGTAGCAATCAGCGCCAAAGTCGTCGCAGACATGATCAGTGCGGTAGGCGTCAACCGGGTTCTGACTGTCGATCTACACGCCGAACAGATTCAGGGCTTTTTCAGTATTCCGGTGGACAACGTTTACGGTTCACCGGTGTTGACTGAGGACATCGAACGACAACGCTACGAAAACCTGACAGTAGTGTCCCCTGATGTGGGCGGTGTAGTGAGAGCTCGTGCGGTGGCTAAACAGCTTAATGTAGATCTTGCCATCATCGACAAGCGTCGCCCGGCCGCCAATGATGCACAGGTCATGAACATCATCGGTGATGTTGAAGGCCGGAGCTGCCTGATTGTCGACGATATGGTAGACACCGCGGGCACCTTGTGCAAGGCAGCGGAAGCGCTCAAGGACCACGGCGCTCAGCGGGTAATGGCCTACGCGACGCATCCTATTCTGAGCGGCCCGGCGATTGAAAATATCGAAGGGTCGGCACTGGACTCACTGGTGGTTACGGACACAATACCGCTGTCGGATGCAGCCAAGAACTGCGGCCGCATACGTCAGCTGTCCATGGCAAAACTGCTAGCAGAATCGATAAGGCGCGTCAGTAACGAAGAATCCATCAGCGCGATGTTTGATAACACGTGAGATGTGACATCAGCTGAGTAAATTTACCGGGGTGCGGACAGAAGCCTGCATCTATTTGTGAAACATTCCTTACAGCCGGTCGCAAGCTGTCTGGAGTTTACTGTGTAGGAGACTAATCATGTCTGCAGACCAATTCGAGCTCAACTGCTCAGTCAGAGCTGACTCAGGGAAAGGTGCGAGCCGCCGCCTGCGTCGTCTGGACAACGCGATTCCAGCCATTCTCTATGGTGGCAACAAGGATCCCATGGCGCTGACCATTGCCCATGACGACATTTTGCACGCTACCGAGAACGAAGCCTTCTTCTCCCATATCATCACGCTGAATATAGGCAAGGATAAGGAGAAAGCTGTTGTTAAAGCGCTGCAGCGACATCCGGCCAAGCGCTTAATCATGCACGCCGATTTTCTGCGCGTCGATGAAAAACAGGCGATCACTATGAAAGTGCCGCTGCACTTCATCAACGAAGACAAGTGTGTGGGTGTGAAGCTCGGCAGCGGAAGCATTCGCAAGACACTAAATGAGCTAGAAATTTCATGCCTACCAAACAATCTGCCTCAGTTTATTGAGGTGGATATGCTTGAGGTGGAAGTCGGTCAGACCCTACACATTTCTGATATTGCCTTGCCCGAAGGCGTTACCAGTGTTGCCCTGTCCCACGGCGAAGACAGTGATCTGTCGATAGCTCAGGTGCAGGCCCCACGCGGGGGCGGTGACGGTGACAGCTTAGATGCTACGGATGAAGGCGAGGATGACACTGCTGCAGACGACTAAGGTGACAGTGCCAGCTAGGTCAACATCACCAGCCAGGTAACACTATGCCAGGCGACTCTCTTAAGGTGATTGTGGGTCTGGGAAACCCAGGCCCCAAACACGACTCCGACCGCCATAATGCCGGCGTTATTTTTCTTCACCATCTCTGTAAGAGCTATGGCGGCACACTAGGTGGCGAAAGTAAGTTTTTTGGCGAATTCGGCAGCATCAGCGTCGACGGACATGAAATTAAACTGCTCTTTCCTACCACCTTTATGAACCACAGTGGAAAATCCGTCTCTGCACTGTGCAAATTCTTTAAGATTGAACCACAACATTTGCTGGTGGCTTACGATGAGATTGACTTTGATGTCGGTGTGACAAGGTTTAAAGGTGGGGGAGGCCACGGTGGCCACAACGGCATCAGGGATATCATCAGCGCACTCGGTGGGCAAAACGGGTTTTATCGCCTGCGAATCGGTGTCGGACACCCAGGCCACAAATCCATGGTGGCGAACTATGTGCTGAGCCCACCTTCAAGGACTGAAGCGCAGATCATCATGTCAGGCATCGAAGAAGCCATCAGGGCCATACCCAAGGCCGTCGCCGGCGAGTGGGAAGACGCCATGAAGTTGCTGCACACAAACTGAGCAAGCAGAGGATCACAGCAGTATGTCAGTAAAATGTGGAATCGTAGGATTGCCCAATGTGGGAAAATCAACTCTGTTCAATGCCCTAACTGAAGCCGGCATTGCTGCGGAAAACTTCCCCTTCTGTACTATCGAGCCCAATTCAGGAATCGTGTCAATCCCCGACACGCGACTCGACAAACTCGCTGAATTGGTCGCGCCAGAAAAGCTTATACCCACCACGGTTGAATTTACCGACATTGCAGGCCTGGTGGCGGGGGCCTCCAAAGGCGAGGGGCTTGGCAACCAATTCCTCGCCAACATCCGGGAATGCGATGCCATCGCCCATGTAGTGCGCTGTTTCGAAGACGAAAATGTCACGCATGTGGCAAATACAATTGATCCGGCTGCGGACATAGACACGATAAATACCGAACTGGCACTTGCGGATCTTGAGACAGTGGAAAAGAGCCTTGATCGAGTGACCCGTGTCGCCAAAAGCGGCGATAAAGACGCACAACTTCAGGTCGCCTTACTTGAAAAAGTGAGAGTCCATCTTGATACTGCCCAACCAGTGAGGACCCTGGAACTCTACAAAGAAGAACAGGCCGATCTTGAAAGCCTTCATCTGCTCACCTTTAAGCCGGTGATGTATATCGCCAATGTCGATGAAGAAGGCTTCTCAGACAATCCGCACCTGGAGACGGTAAAGCGCATTGCTGCCGGTGAAGGCGCCGAGGTCGTCGCCATCTGCAACAAACTGGAAGCGGAAATTGCGGAATTGGAAAATGAGGAAAAGGCAGAGTTCCTTCAGGACCTAGGCATGGATGAGCCCGGCCTCGATAGAGTGATACGCGCCGGATACTCACTACTGGGATTACAGACCTACTTCACCGCCGGCCCGAAGGAAGTGCGGGCCTGGACCGTCAAAGCCGGTGCAACAGCGCCAGAAGCTGCCGGCGTCATTCACACCGACTTCGAGAAAGGATTTATCCGCGCTGAGATCGTCGGTTATGCTGATTATGTGAATAACGGCGGGGAGCTAGGCGCAAAGGACGCAGGTAAGTGGCGACTCGAAGGAAAAGACTACGTCGTTGCTGACGGAGATGTCATTCATTTTCGATTCAATGTGTAGCACAGCGTTTCAGAAGGCGATCGTAGACTGCGCGATCCGCAACAATAATTCAGGAGGATAGTATGAGCACAAGACAAGGATTATTGGGTTTTCTGCTGTTCGGAATCAGCATTGGCGCGGCGAGCCAGACGCTGGAAGATGAAGCAGTCAGCTGGCTGCAGCAGTACATCCAGATCGACACCATCAACCCGCCCGGTAACGAAACACGCGCCGTAGATTTTCTGGCAGCGATCTTCGAGGCCGAAGGCATTAAATATGAGACCGCTGAGAGCGCGCCCGGCCGAGGCAATATCTGGGCCCGGCTGGAAGGCGGTGACGAACCGGGGCTGATTCTGCTACAGCACTCAGATGTGGTCCCGGCAAATGAAGAATTCTGGACGATTCCCGTGCTGTCCGGCGCGATTCGTGACGGGTTCATCTTAGGCCGTGGCGCTCGTGACATGAAGGGTCTCGGAACCCTGCAACTCGCGACTTTTCTCGCTCTTCATCGCTCCGGCGTTGCCTTGAACAGGGACGTCGTCTTTTTGGCTTCTGCTGATGAGGAGGCCGGCGGCTTTTATGGCGTTGGCTGGTTAATTGAAAATCGTCCTGAAATTTTCGAAGATATTGGTATCCTGCTCAACGAAGGCGGCGGTGCTAGCCGCGTCGGCCAACAGACAGTTTTTAGTGTTGAAGTCACTCAAAAAGTTCCGGTTTGGCTCAAGCTTTATGCTGTTGACACTCCCGGGCATGGTTCTTCACCGCGAACGACTAGTTCAGTTACTCGTATTGTTGAGTCTCTAAGCACGATTCTGCAAAA
>JASMER010000075.1 GCA_030752195.1 Gammaproteobacteria bacterium | reverse complement strand
CTGCCGTACAGTGCCTCCAGAGAATTTCGATAATCTTCAGCTTCAGCAGCATCTTCCGCGGTTGTGGCGAAAGGAATATAGCCACCGGCCAATCGGGCCAGCGAATTCTCAGCGCCGGTCTCCGGCGCTCGCAAATTCCAACTGACAAAAGTGGCGAGCGGCACTTTGGTGGTGGGCGGCAGGACAGTTGCAGAGGCCAAATCGTTATTGTCCGGATCTACCGCAGGAACCAGAGCAACGTAAAGTTCGTTTGCGCGCTGAGGATGGCTGTCGATGACGCGTTCCTCCATCCAGCGCCGCCCGTAATCATTCAGGCTGGGCTGATACATGGAATAAGGATGTCGATATCCGGCAATTGGCCGCCAGACTTCAGGGTTAATCTCGCCGTTCAGGTGGGAGGGCAACAGAGTCCCATCGGCGATACGAGGAATTCGCGATGCGGGCGGGGCCTGCATATCTGAAATCCACCGGCTCATGGCAACGATCAAAGAGTCGCTGATGGGCGACCACATGCTCGGATTCGGAGGAAGCTGCCCGCCGCTTGCTTCGCGCGGTCGACCATTACCGGAGCTATGCTGGGATCCTCCTATGGTATAGAAGCGCACATTTTCCGGAATCAGAGCGTCCGCACGGCCGTCCGCAGTCGTGTGGGTAAGAGAGCCCGCCCTCAGCCAGTACTCATTGACTGTCTGAATGTGCATCAATTTTGGCTCAACGCCCGCCACTCGGGCTTTGGCGAGCACCCCGTCCTGCCTCCCCGTATGGGGGTCTGTACTGTTCCCGTAAGTAAAAGGAAACAGATCATTGGGATAGAGATGATTGGAATGATGGCCATTGGTCCGTGTTGGCATGGCAAACCGCATGTTAAACATGCCGAAACCTCCACCGGAGATGATCGGGATGACACCGTCAAACACTTGATTACCATTCAGATCGGCGTTGAAACCGTCGTAGACAAACTGACGCAACAAGCGACCGCTTTGCGAGACCCCATAGGCAATCGTATATCGGATTTGAGGCAGATTGAGATCCTGCAGCAGGTCAGACTTCTGATCACGGCGAATCGCCGCGACAGCATCCCGAATTGCAGACATTCCTGCCCCGGCAAGAACCGGGTCCTGTGCTTCGTAAATCAGCTCATACAGGTAGCCCGGTTCAAAACCCCCGTCGAGCGCAAGCGCCACGTCAACCTGACTTGAATCTTCGCGCTCTGAAACTAAAAGGCCGAACTGGGATCGCTCTATGGGTTCTCTGGGTTCAGACTGATACAAACGGCGGGTAAGAGTCGCTGCAGCCAGTCCCGCTTCAGTTGGCGGATAAGCCAGATGTCCGAGTCCCGCGATAGCAATGCTGTCCGTAGCCCGACCCGTTGAAATCTCATAGCGAACCGGTCCAGCTATAGGTGCTTCCTCAGATCCGACCACGGGCGCGTGCAGACGAAGGCGCCCCGGTGCGGAACTCAACTCATTAATCCAGCCAGTCACCAGATATGTGAAACCCTGTGAAGCCAGAGGGTGCTGCAAGGAAATTTCTGGATGCGTCGTACTCCTCCCCCGATTATTGACGTGGTAGATCAGCGTGTCGCTCGCGATATTTTCGCTAGGCACCAGCAGGCGAAAATCCGCTGCAAACTCCACCAGGCCAGCCTCGTTCAAGGGTGCATGTTCAAGGTCAACGATCGCCTGATTAGCCCTCAAACCCGGAGCAAGCGCGAAGTGCATAATCCCTTCGATCTTTTCATAGCTGAAAAGAACGCTCGGGTCAGACAAGGTCTCTCGCGAGGTAATCTCCACCCGACTCAGCTCGGCAACCGCGAGATGAGAGACAACGAAAGTAGTAAGTAAAAGCGCAAAACCTGCAACTCGCATGAACAGACTCCCGGGATAACCCCTGTTTTTATTGTGTTCGGTACCGGACGGATAAGGCACAGATGACTCAAATTTAGTCAGCAGCAGCAAAGATTGCAATCTCTGATCTCGCACCCTGTCTATCATTTGCCGCGAATAACTATTATCGACGCTGCAGAAAAAGTGGCATGAGCGCAGTGAGAGCTGACCCCACTATCAATAGCACCGCGCCCAGCACTGAAAGATTCGACAGGCGATCGGTAAAAGCATACTCAGGATTGATGATGACAATAACTTTAAGCGTTGCGATGGTGAACAACGGCGCCAGTGCCAGCACCGCGCTGACCTTCGAGGCATCCCAAAGGTTGAGTGCCTCAGCAAAACAGCCATAGGCTATCAAGGTGTTCAAGCAGCAAAAAGCCAACAGCGCGTAATGAAAACCTGTAAGCTGAAACAGCGCACGCGGTGATACAAATGGCAGCAGCACCATTACCGAGACCACATAAATTACAAACAGAATCTGTACTGAACTGAACACCCCCAGCAGCTGCTTCTGGAGTAGCGCGTAAATTGTCCAGGTAATCGCTGCGACCACGACAATAAGCACTCCCAGGGTTTCCGCATTATCCAAAGAGCTGAGTATTTCCAGCCGATCATGGAAAAACAGCAGCAAGCCGGCAAGAATGAGACCCGTACCCACCTTCTGCATGCCCACAAAGGGTTCCCCATAGATGAAGACGCCGCCTAGTATCAAAAACAGCGTAGTCAGCTGAATCACTGCCTCGCTGGTCTCGGCGTTGACAAAGTTGAGGGACAGGGAAAAAAGGTAATAGTTACCGCACAATCCCAGCGCTGCGACAAGCATCAACCACCGCACTCTGACCGATGCGCTAAAGAGATCCGGGAGATTCCTTCTGGATGCAAGCCAGATGAAAATTACCAGCGCCGCAACAAGAAACCGGTACCAGACGACGGTGCTAGCATCCATCACGGAGAGCAGCTCTTTAATAGCCACCGGCAACACTCCCCAAAGAGCGGCCGTGGTCAGTGAAAGAAGTGCGCCGACGAGAGGTTTCTTTGGTTTTTCATGCATAGCAGTAGGCTTCAGAATAAGACAGCACTTGCTGGCTGCCTGAAAAAAGGCGTGATCCTATCATGAAAAACAGGCTGGAATGACAGCAGATTGGAACCGCGCGGGGCGGTTGGCTCGCGCGCCTAGATCAACCTGATGTTCCGGGAGAAACGCGCGCTCAGAAATTCCATTTGATCAGCCAGCACCGCATGGTTGGAGAGATAAAGAAATTCGTATGGGTTCGGCACAAAAGGAATAGCTAGGAGTTCCATATTCGCCTGCTCTGGCGTGCGGTCCGCTTTGCGATTGTTACAGCGTCGACAGGAGGTCACGACATTGGTCCAGCTGTCACTGCCGCCTTTGGAAGTCGGGATCACGTGATCACGTGACAGTTCCGTCCAGGGAAACTCTCCCCCACAATACAGACAAATATTCTTGTCTCGGCGGAACAGAAACTTGTTTTCCAGCGGTGGATCAAAACTTTCTTTGTGGACTTTGCCGTCGCAGGCCACGATGCTGGGCAAGCGTAACACCGAGCGAATGCCTTCGCGGTTAACGCCTCCCCGAATTTCCATCACCGGCTCGCCGAGCGACCATATGACCTGCTCTTTTGCCAACAGCGTCGCAGTTTCTTCCCGAGTCAGCCAGCTGACCGGGATCCCAGCCTTATTTAATCTCAGAATCTTCACATGCATGGGTGGTCACTCCAATCGACGACACACTGAGTGAAGAGGAGTCAGGAGGGGTCCCTCAAACAGTAACCAGACCAGCTTTTCCCGAGCCTCTATAGAGGTATCGGCGAGACTTGTTAGGACTGAATACGCGGGGCAAGATTCAGCTAAAGTCAGTGAACGCGACGAACTCTCGGAGATTTTCTATGGCTGAAATCGTCTGATTAGCGAATGCATTCAGCGCGGTTTAGCAAGGCACGAAAGCTCTGATGAATCAAAGCGGCTCACGCGTATCTGGAGCGAAGGCGCTGCCATCCTCCCTGGCTCAGCCAGAAGCCCAGCTGGAGCAGCACAGCAATCAGAATGAATAGCGGTATCGTACCCCAGTCTCTGCCTCCGACTTGAAAGTAAAACACGGCGTTGTAGTTCCTCTCTTCCTCCGGATGCACTGCAGTCACGACTCCGATGTAGGTCCCTTTCTCGAGGAACTCGTAGCTGGTCCGGTAGAAGCCGCCTTCTTCAATCTGCGGTTCCTGGTAGAACACGGTAGCGGCTTCCAAATCGCCTATCGCTTCTATGTCTTTCCAGGAGGCGAAACGGCCAACGTTATTGATGTCGCGCACAATGCGAAAATCAATTGCCATTTCCGTAAGCAGATCATGCAAATACTCCATCACAAATACTGATCGAGTCACATCCGGGATGTCTTCACAATACTCAGTGTTTTGCCGAGTTTCCGGCTGGAACACGGTAAAATGCGCCTGCATGAAATTGACATTGATCACGCATACATCGTCCTCAAAAGCGACCCCGCCGTGCCCATGGGAGTGAAAGGCACTTTGCATAAGCCCCAACAGGGTGGCCAGTCGCCCGATCCGGGACAGGGCGCAGGCTGAGAACAATTTCTTCATAATCAAATTAGACCCAAGTGACAGAACGAGTTAAATCGGGCAGGCTGATTTGACTGCTAACTGGGCGTGACAAAATACGTCAATCTTGGTTGATCAGATCTGAGGCTGAACCGGAACAGTAAGCGTCGGATTACCAGGGGATGATACTGCCGTCGTAGTTGAAGAACTGCCCAGAACCGGCCGGGCTGAGACCTTCAATCACTGACATCATCCCCGATACACTGGTAGTGACATCAATTAACCCGTTGGGGCCGCCCATGTCGGTTCGTACCCAGCCCGGATGCAGGACCGCCACTGAGAAACCTTCTTCCCTGAGATCGACGGACAGGCTTCTGACAACCGAGTTCAGCGCAGTTTTGGAACTGCGATAGATGTAGCTGCCACCGCCTCGGTTGTCTTCGATGGATCCCATTTTAGACGTGACGTACACCAGTTTCCTGGCATTTCCTAAGCGTAGATTGCTGATGATTTGCTGGGTGAGTAAAATAGGAGCAATCGCGTTCACCTTTATTACCGACTCCCAGTCGGCGCTCTTCACCTTGCCGAAGTTGGCGTCGCGGGGACCATAGACACCAGCATTATTGACGAAAATATCAATCGCCGTATCACCCAGCGTAGAGGCGAAGCTGGCCATGGATTGTTCGTCCGAAACATCCAGATTCACCAAACTGAGTGAGGAATTGGTGTCGACGAGCGCTTGAAGCTCGGGAGCGTGGCTACTGTCGCGACAACTGGCGATCACCTTATCTCCCTGTTGCAGGAAGTGCTTAACAAATTCCAGACCGAGGCCACGATTAGTGCCAGTGATAAGAACAGTCGCCATGATTTTCTCCAATTTCCAAGCTCAATCACCGTCGCGAGCCAGGCAGATAATGAGGCGCTAATCTACACAGACTGATCAAGTTGGTCAAAGCCTCGGCCTCACCGTCCGAATTTAAAACTGCCAAGAGACTTGTCACTCGAGCACCGCCTGTGAGTTGTCTTCTTGCAGGCAATTAAAGCTGCCTGGGCCGGAGGCCACTCTAGCCATTGATTTGCTATACTTCAGCGCGTGAGTGCACGCTTAATCCTACGGTGACAGAAAGCAAAACCTCACCCCGCCGCAATCCGAAAGTTAATTTCTCTCAGTATCGACAGCATGCATAACAAAATCTCTCACCCTGCCGGCCCCCTCAGTCTCGCCATCGGAATTGGTCTCATCGGGTTGGCATCTCATACATTTGCGCAGGCCTCATCGGAAATTCTCGTCATTGACGTGGTACCTGCCGGCTCCGGTATCGACAGCAGCAAACTGCCCTATCCAATCCAAATGGGTCAGCGCAGGAACTGCAAAATGTCGGAGCAGTACGCCTGGCGGATTTTATGGGCCAATCCTTTTCCAGCGTCTCCCTGAATGATGCCCAGAACAACCCACTGCAGCGCGATCTGCAGTACCGGGGGTTCACGGCATCTCCGCTGCTGGGGCTTGCGCAGGGCCTGGCGGTGTTCCAGAACGGCGTACGCATCAATGAGCCACTCGGTGATGCGGTCAATTGGGATCTGCTGCCTCAGTCAGCGATCAACCAGATTACCCTCGGCGGTGGCTCAAACCCCCTATATGGCCTCAACAGCCTGGGCGGCTCCCTGGTAATCGATATGAAAGATGGCTTCAACTTTGAAGGCGCCAATATCGAAGTCAGCGCCGGCTCTTTCGGTCGCAAGATCGCTAATTTTCAGCTCGGCGGCAATGATGGCCAACTCGGCTATTACCTCAATGTGGAGCACTTCGACGAGGACGGCTGGCGGGATCAGTCAGCGTCTGACGCGATTAATCTATACGGCAGCCTCAACTGGCGTTCTGAATACTTCGCTGCGAATCTGAATCTTCAGCACGGCCGCTCCGATCTGATTGGCAACGGCGCCGCACCCGTTGAGCTGTTAGCCCTTCGACGTGAGGCGATATTCACCGGCCCAGACATCACAGAAAATGATATGACCATGATGAGCCTCGACTTTGACCACGAAGTGTCTGCCAGCATCAGTTTTAGCGGCAACTTGTTCTGGCGCGAAAATGACACGGATGCGTTTAATGGCGATGGTACTGAATTTGCAGTCTGTGGGTTCGCCGGCGGTGATGGCCTTATTGAAGGCCTGGAAGAAGACGATGTTGGGGAGCTCGGCATCGATGAAGATGATCTGTGCAAGGGTCAATTCAGCGACGCTGAGGCGCTGGAGGACTTCCTCAACACCCTAGCCACCAGTCTTGGCGAGGATGATGAGTACAACATCGAAGGGTTTGAAGACGACGAGCTGTCGGGTACTGGTGTGCTGACGGATGATGCCATCAACAACATCAGCAATCGGGTGCAGCAGTCATTCGGAGGCGACTTCCAGTGGACACTCACAGGCACCCTAGCAGGCTACTATGGTCAGATTGTACTGGGAGGCTCTTACTTTAACGGTGAGTCAGATTTTCGCTCGGTCCTGGAACTCTCTGAAATCGATCCGCTCACGCGCACTACTACCGGTCT
>JASMER010000074.1 GCA_030752195.1 Gammaproteobacteria bacterium | reverse complement strand
CCTGCAAGGCTTCCCCGGCGTTCTTATCGAGTAACTCGTAGGCTTGCCCGGCAGACGCCAGCGGAAATCGATGAGAAATGAACTGTTCTGGTTGACATCGCCTGATCATTTCCCAGGCAACCTCAAACCGCCTCCCCGGATCCCACCGGCCGCTGTGTTCAGGCGCAATAGAGCTCACCTGAGTCGAGACAATCTGTATTCGATTGCGATGGAAGCGCTCGCCCAGATTGATTGCAGCACGCTTGGTACCGTACCAGCTTCCGACCAGAATCCGACCCGCATAGCCGCACAGGTCAATCGCCAGATTAAGAGCTTCAGGGGAACCTGACACTTCAATAATCAGGTCCGCACCCCCGTGCTGTTCATTTAGGCGCAAGGCGCTATGAAGATCAGCCATTTCGTCCAGCTGATTTACATCAAATACCCGGTTCACGCCGATCTTCTCAGCCCAGCGCTGCCGGTCACCGATACCCTCCACAGCAAACAGACCGGCAAGCGGAAACTGGGCGAGCAGGCTGGAGGTCAGAAGGCCGACGATACCCTGCCCGACAATAAGCACCCGTTCACCCACTTTGGGCGAGGCATCGAGCAGGAAATTAACCGCTGTTTCCATATTCGCCAGAAAGACCGCAGCATAGGGATCAATATCTGCTGGCACCGGAATCAGGGCCGCCGGGGTTGCAAGAAAACTGCTGCAATGAGGTTGAAACGAGAATACCGTTTTGCCAAACCAGTTTGGCTCTACGTCTTCCCCAATTGCTTCAACTTTTCCTACGCAGGCATAACCATACTGGAGTGGATACTGCACGGCCTGACCGGACAGCGCCTCGATACCGTCATCCAGAGCCAGAGAATCCGGAAGCTGATCACGAAACACCAGCATTTCAGTCCCAGCACTGATAGCTGAGCAGACATTTTTCACCAGCACATCCCGCGCTCCGGAGACGTGCAATTCTTTCTCTCTCACCTCAACCGAGTGAGGGCCGTTAAACCAGAGCTGCTGTGACTTCATGACGAATATCCGCCGAATTGAAGATCCCCCCAAACCACAATGTCATCACCGACCTGACATGAATGAACCGAAGTAATGCTGGGGTAGTCGCTGTCGCCACCAACCAGGAGTTCATCCACAGCCTTGTAACCACCAACCAGTTTTGGTGACAGTGTCAGCACCAGGGCGTCAACCAGCCCTGCTTTCAGGAAGGAAGTGATGACGGCTGCTCCACCTTCGACCATCAGGGAACTGATACCTCGCTCCCGCAACAGTGACATTGCCCGGAGCAGGGGAACTTCCGCATCTTCACTGCTAGTGTCTTCCAAACGAATTACCGTTGCTTCATGGCTCAAGGCAGCACTCGGCTCGTTTACAGTCAAGATCCAGCATTGTTTATCAGGATGGTGGCAAACTTTTGCGCTCGCTGGCGTTCGTAGCTGGCTGTCCAGCACGATGGGTTGGGGATTATCTCCCTCCCACTCTCGAACGGTCAGCTGTGGATCATCGCTCAACACGGTTCCGATACCCACCAGAATGCCCTCGTGCAGGCTTCGAAGCTGATGGGTAAGGCGAGTGGCTTCTGGTCCGCTGAAACAGAGCGTCTCTCCGGACCGGGTAGTGATGCTGCCGTCCCAGCTCTGTGCATAAGTCAGCGTGATAAAGGGTCTGTCAGAAAAAGAGAAGGCCGCAGTGCGCTCCCGCAACCAGTTTTCAATCTCCTTATTCAGACTCATGAATTTCGTCAGCGAGCGGAGCTGCCTCGTCGGGCACGTTCAGCAGGTGGTTCATCCGCTTGACCTTGGTAATCAGATAATTCGAATTGTCATCGTTAATAAAATCTTTGAGCTCCACCCGCTCACTGACTGCAATACCGTCAGCCTCCAGCGCTGAGATCTTGTCAGGGTTGTTAGTAATCAGTCGCACTGAGTGTATATTCAGGTCCTTCAGAATCAGCGTCGCCAAAATGTAACTGCGCTCATCGGCTGCGTGACCAAGCAGCAGGTTTGCATCAACCGTATCATGCCCTTTGTCCTGCAGGTTATAGGCATGTATTTTCTGTAGAAGACCGATACCCCTTCCTTCCTGTCGCAGATAAATAAGTAGACCAGCGCCCTGTTCAGCAATCATGCGCAATGAATGATCAAGCTGTTCGCCACAATCACAGCGCCGCGAACCGAAAATGTCGCCAGTCAGACATTCCGAATGTACACGCACCAACACGTCAGATTTATGCGAGATATCACCCATGTGAAAAGTTAGATGGGCTTTGTCATCGAGGCTGTTGTCGTAGTAGCCAAGGACGAACTCCCCGAATTCCGTCGGGATACGCGCCTCAGACATTCTGTTTACAGTCGGATCAGTCATGGTTAATTATTCTACGTGCAAATCCTGTCAGCTTCAAAATTCTGTATTTCCATGTTATTGCGATAGGGTCAAGTGTCGCTGTATAGCACTCTCACTGTCGGATGGCTTCGAATTCGAAACGCAACTTAACTTCATCTCCGACCATTTTGTTGGCAACACCATAATCCATGCCCCACTGACTACGAAGGATGACAGCGCTGGCTGAAATGCCCAAAGTTTCTTTACGATGTCCGAACGGATAGACTGCCTGCTTATTCACTACAACCTCAAGATTTACCGGATGTGTTTCATCGAGCATCGTCAGATTGCCCCGCAAGACACCGTCGGCAACAAAATACTCCGACACCTCAAAGACAATCAAAGCATGCCGTCTCGCGTTCAGAAAATCTCTGCCCTTGAGATGATTGTCGCGGGCATCATGATTACTGAACAAACTGCCTGACACAATTTCGACACTTCCACTGCTCAGTACATCTGTTTCGGGATCAAAGCGAAACCGTCCCGAACCTTCAAGAAAAAAACCAAGCTGCTGCTGATAACCAATATGATCAGCCTCAAAGACGATAGAAAAATGATCAGGGTCTATTTGCCAGTCGGCCGCTTCGGCGTTAGCGCCCGCAGCAAACAAGGCCTGCGAACATCCCGATAGCCAAAACATTAGCGAACGATGCGAAAGAATGATCGACATCACTGCTCCTTGATAGACGGACCGACCCGATTGACCGGCGAATAGGGGATACGCCCTGTCGCACCAACAGGTTTGCTTTATTCTTATTAGGTTCTGTCAGTGGCACAGCTTAGACAGGCAGATTCGTCCGGTCAATTGCCTGAAGTTCGGTCAGCGTCTAATTATTCTCGGACGGCCAGCAAATCAGTGTGACCCACCCTGCAAGAGCCAGTCGTAACATGGGCAAGCCTGAACGCAAGCCAATCAGTGATGTACTCCCGCGTTATCTGGGGGCGTGACTGCACCGCGCGACCGATTCCCTGTATCAATTCAGTAACCAGCTGTGAGTCCTTACCTTCGAGTTGCCACGGGCTTGTGGCGAGCCGCACACCGAAGCCGGCCTGCTCAAGAGCTTGCTTTACATAGTTACAGGCGTCAGGCCCAAGCGCAGGCCCAAAACCTTTATCCGTGGTCTGATCCTCATTGAATGCCTCCAGCACCTGCTGATCGAGTGGATGCACCGGATCCCAGCAGGTTGAACCGTCATAGTTGAGTGCCGCATAGATACCTACTGGCCGGCCTGCAGAGGCCTCATCCACTTCGGCGATCAAGCGGTCAATAAAAGAGGCCGAGACCAGATCAAATAGCGCAGAGGCAGTGATAAGTCGAACTGCTGTCAGCGGCAACTGTGCAACATGGTTCAGATCAAGCTCATAGGTTTCAATCCGGCGATTTTGATCCGCGCGACGGGCCGCTTCTCCGAGCAGTTCTCTGTCGTTGTCAACAAGGCGCCAGGTAGAGTTAAACTCAGCTGAAAAGCCATGTTGACCGAATGTTCTGTAGGTCGAACCCGTGCCCGCACCCAGATCTACCACAACCGCCTGCGCATCCCCACCAGAAGCAGCGAACGCGGCAGCGACACGCAATAATTCGCCGTTCCGCGCCTGCTGATCAGCAGCTTCCCTCAGATTCAACCAATCCACACTGAAGCCGGTCATGCCTGACTCACCTCCCTGAGTCGCCTGCACACTTTTTCTGCGCTGTCTCGCCAGGTTGGCAATTCTGCTGCGCATGCCCTGGCGCCTTGTTGAAGCTGCTGACGCAACCCTGCGGTAGTAAGTAGCTTATGAATAACCCCGGCCAAGGCCTCAGGATCGTCGGGGACAACCAGAAGACCTGCTGTGCCGGGAACCAAATCGGGTACTGCACCGGTTTTCGCAGCAATCACTGGCAATCCAGCTGACAGTGCTTCAGCGAAAACCATTCCGTAACCTTCAAACCTTGAGGGCAGGATGAAGACATCCGCCTGCTGATATTCGGGTTCGACATCCGGCACCAGGCCGGCAAACTGAATACGGTGCTCGAGGTTTTCCGCAGCCACCTGCGCACGCAATCTCTGCGCCCATTTGGCATCGAAGTGATCCCCCCCCACAAACCGGGCTTCCCAGTCCAGTGCTGCAACATCGGCGAGCGCCGAGATCAGAACGTCGTGCGCCTTGCGCCGAGTTAATGACCCCACGGTCAGGAGACGGGGCGGGCTCCCCGCGCACTCAGCGAATGGTCTGCGGTCGGTACCCGGCACGGCAACGGTGATGCTGTCTTCACATACGCCGAAATCGTCTGTCAGAATACGCCGGGTGCTTTCGCTGGTGACCAGCGTCGCGTGAACGTTCGCGAGCGCCCGCCGCTCAGATTCAAACAGCTGGGACTGCTCGGCAGAGTTCAGACCGGACTCCAGAGCCAGTGGATGATGGCAGAGCGCAACAAGACGCAGGCGTTGGCGTACTTCGGTGGTTTCGCGGTCAAGCACGCCCAGTGCAAGCCCGTCTATTACCACTACGGAACCCTCCGGAATTGCCACCAGTTTTTCCTGAACCATGAGCCTTGCGCCCTGGCTCATGTCCGGGCTGCACTGGGGCAGGGAAACCGGATTGATTCGAAGACCCAACTGACCGAGTTCCTCAATCAAGCGCTTGTCGTAGGTATACCCGCCGGTACGAGTATCGAGATCGCCTGGGTAGACGAGATAGAATTCAGAATTGGACTGGAGGGAGTGCGCATCACGGGTACCGTCACTTTTAGTAGTGGCGGGCCTTACGCTATGTGTTGATCGAGGCATAGGGCCCGCATGATGGCCAATCTGTTGCGTTCGCGCAACTCAACGAAATCATTCTACCAAACAGTCAGAGGGGAAGCGCCGACAGGAGTTTTGAGCCGGCTAGGTTTTTCCTTTATTATTTCAGAGAATAACTGGCAAGGAGCTACCGCAACCATGATTGCAACTATCAAGCCTCGCGAATTGTTAGTCAGACTTCCCAAGGTCCAGAGAGCCCGGTGTGCAATTCTCGCGCTGCTGTTGGTGATGGTGCCATTCATCGCACAAGCTCAGACCGCACCCCCTGCCAGTGCACCAGAGAACTGGGGGCCGATTTCAATCAACCTGGAAGAAATCGACTATCCCTATCCCGTCAGTTACATGAACTTCCGGGTCTACAATCAGGACGTCAGGCTCGCCTACATGGATGTCGCTCCGACCAGTCGCAGTAATGGACGCACCGTAATCTTGCATCACGGAGGTCTCTATTATGGCTGGTACTGGAAAAAACAGATCGCCGCTCTGGCAGAACAAGGTTATCGGGTCATCGTGAAAGATCGGCTCGGCTGGGGTAAATCTTCCAAACCCGTGATTCCCTACAGTATTAACCTGTGGGCATCGAACACAGCCAGACTCATGGACCATCTGAATATTGAACAGGCTGCCGTAGTAGGACATTCGATTGGAGGTCAGATGGTAACGCGATTTGCGTTTCTCTATCCGGAACGCACCACACACTTGGTAACCGTCAACCAGGTGGGGCTCACCGATCGCCGTCAGGGCCGGGGTTTTGATCCGCTGTCAGGAGAGGTTGATGCTAACCCCGACATGGAATCAGTCTACGACTCACTGCTGCGCTGGGGGCGCGAAAACTATGTGACCTGGAGCCCTGATTATCTGCAGCACATGCGCATTCGCTACGGTAACCGACTCAGTGCAGAATGGCCTCGCATGGCTTACGTCAGTCGACTGGCGGGTCAGATGAGAGCGATGGATACCGTTGTGAATGATTGGCAACACATAAAGACCAAAACCCTGATTCTGGGCGGAGCAGAAGATTACCCGAGCTTCGCAGATGAGGCACGCCACGCTGCCGGGCAATTTCCCAATGGCGAAGTTTTTCTGATTCCTGAAGTCGGGCATAATCCCCACGAAGAGGCCCCGGAACTCGTCAACGCGGAATTGATCCGATTTCTGGACTCCTGATTATCGGCAGACGCGCAGCGCCGCAGCCGGAGTCTTTCAGCCGCTAGGCATGCAGTAACTCGCTGACTGCTCGATATGCCTCGTTTATTGCAGCATCAGTGTGAGGGCTAGCCGCGGCATCTGAATTGGCAATGGTGATGCGCCCGGCCGGTTTGCTGCCAACGATACACGGCCTTTCATCCGTAGAGGAGTAGGCCCATTTGGCGGGTTCATCGAGAGGGTTGTAGGAATAGCTATATCCGTGGGGCCATCGATTTACCGTCAGGCCAACAATGTCGCGTTCTTCATCGAAACCGGCCGACCCCAGAGAACGCATAAGCTGGTCTCTCAGTTTCTCCTCAAAGGTGTCAAAAGAGGTCGCTAGCATTTCCCGGCGACCCGCTAGATGCTGCTCCCGCCTATTCAGACCTCGGCCCGGCGCATCGAAATAGGCGGAAAATCGCAGCACGATCGGCTCGTCCGGGTCGCGTGGCGCCTGATAATCCCCCATGGACACGGAGGCCTGGAGACCAATCCTTGAATAAAAACTGGTCGGTGCCGTCACTGAGGAAATACCGGCGTCGACAAAGGCACGCCAGTTTCTGAGCAACGCACCCCCATAAACCAGCGGTGACTTACTGCCATAAGACAGAGCCTGTTTCTGCTTAACTGGAAGCTCCGGACAGATATGCGGAATCACAGTATGCCAGCACGCCATCACAACGGCATCGCTTCTGACC
>JASMER010000073.1 GCA_030752195.1 Gammaproteobacteria bacterium | reverse complement strand
ATTTTTATGCTCGCCGGTATTATCTCCGCGCTGTTGGGGCCGGAAGTTGGCAGACGATTCAGCGACCTTGAGGGCTTGCCATTGTATTCAGGTTCGTTCATCGGACTCGCGGTACTGCTGTCGGTTTCGTTCCTGATCTTGCTGCTGTTCTATCGGAACATCAGTATTGAGTCTTCTGCCTCCACGGAAGCAGAGCGCCCCCTGCCTGAGATCATTAGGCAGCCGAAGTTGATTCTGGCAGTGGCTGCTGCAGCGATCGCGTATAGTGTGATGGCCCTTGTCATGACAGCCACGCCACTCAGTATGCACCAGATGGACGGTTTCTCTCTGGAGGCCACGACTCGAGTGATCCAGAGTCATATTCTCGCCATGTATCTCCCGTCATTTTTCAGCGGCGTACTCATTTCTAGATTCGGCGCGCACAAGATCATCAAGGCAGGTCTGGTATTGATGTTGGCCTGTATAGGCGCAGGTTTGAATAATCCGCAGTTCTTTCATTACCTCGTTGCGTTGATTCTGCTTGGCGTGGGTTGGAATTTTCTGTTTCTCGGTGGCACGACTCTGCTTACGCAGTGCTATTATCCGGCAGAGCGGTTCAAAGTGCAGGCAATGAATGACTTTCTGGTTTTTGGATTGCAGGGGCTGGGTTCTTTGAGCGCCGGCGTGCTAATTGCGGCTGCTGGTTGGAGCGGTGTTATGACGTTTGCCCTGCCAGCCATTCTTTTGCTGGTCCCCGCCATTGTGCTGGCGCGTCGCGCTCTGACGGTAAGCCCCGGGTAATAACCGACCACAGTTGTCCGATCGGGACATGTTCCGGAGTTCACTAGCGGACCGCGGGTTCCAGTAACTTCAACGTGCCTTCATCAACATCCAGGCGCGCGTTGACGCCGATAGGAACTACCGTCTGATCTTCAACATGTCCGATCATCGCCCCGCGCAGAGTGGGGATGCCGAGCGGTTCGCAGCGCTCGCGCAACACTTGCTCCATGCTCAGGGTGTTGCTGTCGTAATCATCGTCTGTGAATTTGCCGAATACAATGCCTGCGGTTTGCTCCAGATGTCCGGTAAGCCACAGGTGCGTCAGCATCCGATCGACGCTATAGGGTGGCTCGGAGACATCTTCCATAAACAGAATGGCGCCATCAAAATCAGGTTCATAGGGGGTGCCAAGAAGGGTGACGAGAAGCGACAGATTGCCTCCGATCAACTTCCCCTCCGCCCGACCGGGGACGATCGGCGTCAGGCGATTTTTCCTTTCAACGACTCCCGGCTTCTGTACAAAAGCCGGAGGTTGGGCTATCCGGGTGACCTGGCGGGGTTCCATCAATATTTGCTGAAACTGCTCGTAGGTGTAGCTCGAGAAATTGTCGCCCGCAATCGGGCCATGATAGGTGACCATGCCGGTTTTAACGTTGATTGCATTCAGAATGGCCGTTATATCGCTGTAGCCCATCAGTATCTTTGGGTTGTTTGCGATAGTCTGATAGTCGAGGTCTCTCAGAAGTCGTCCCGAGCCATAACCCCCGCGCACACAGAAAATCGCGTCGACTTCGTCATCCGCGAACATCCCGTTGAGATCATCGGCGCGCTGCTGGTCGCTCCCTGCGAGGTACTGTTTGCGTTGGCGCAGATTTGGTGCGGCCTTCGCTTCAAAACCGAGGGATCTCACCAGATCCATGGCTGCCAGCAGATCTTCATTTTCTGGCACATTGCTGGCCGGCGTTACCAGGCCTACCGTAGCGCCGGCTCGCAACCTGTCCGGTTTAGCGGTCTGTACACCTTGAGCGAGCGCTGTTGGAGGAAACACGCTTATACCCCCGAGCGCAGCAAGACCACCCGCTGCCTTAATTAGTCTTCGCCGATTCACATTGTGCTTAGAAAGTGTCATGGAATTCGTCCGTCTTGCCTGCTGTCACTTATCTGTCCATTCTCTATACTCATGGCTGCAGAGCAAGCAATTTTGATGATGCGTAGATAAGGCTGTCAGCCTTTGCCAAAAGCCACTGGTTCGCTGCTGAGATCACAGCAATACAGTTAGAGGTACCAGCGCTGCTGACTCCACCTGACATGACTGGTCCGAAGCCTTTGCTGGCATAGAGGCGATGCGCTTACAACTAGAGTGAAATGGCTGGGGGATAGTTTTTGCTTTGGCGAACTCAACGGATGGGCCAACGTTTGCTGCTTTGCCAACCGGGTCGATGTTATGCAGCGTGGCCCGGTCCAAAACCACGCTTTCATGGGACTATATTATGCGAATTTTTCATCCAATCGTGTCGGGCTGGGCCGTTGCTGCCCTCATCATGACGCAAATGGTATTTGCTGAAGTGGCCAGCATCACTGTCTCTCTGGCTGGGATCGAGGACGTTCAATCCGGGCGGCTGTTCATCGTGTTTACGCAGGAAAAACAAACCGAGCCACGCCTGACGATCGGGGATAACCCTTCACCGCGCACTGCCTCGCCTTTTTTTGCGGTTGATGTGGAAAACTGGGATGGTGAACCGCTGGAATTTACACCTTCGGCCGGATTTCCACTCAATTCACCTGCCGAGCTTGCTCGGGGCAACTGGCGGGCACAGGCACTTTTTGACGTGAATGAGGTTCTGTCTGATCTTGATTCGCCCGGCAACCGGTTTTCGCTGACCCAGACGGTCGCGGTTGCTGATGGCCCCGTCTCGCTGCAGTTCAATTTGAGCGAAACAGTGCCTGCCGAACAGCTGCCTGAAGAAACAGAGCTCCTCAAATTCGTGCGAATTCGGTCAGAGCTGTTGTCCACCTTTTACGGCGAAGAAATTTTTCTACGCGCATCGGTACTGCTACCGGCTGCTTACGAACCCGGCAGCAGCGAGCGTTATCCGGTGCTTTTCCACGTGGCCGGCCTGAATGGTCGCTACACGCGGAGCCAGCGCTTGCTGAATGATGATCAGTTTAGTGAGTACTGGCTGGGTAGTGGCACGCCTGCCGCGGTTATCGTGTTTCTCGACGGTGAATCGCCTTATGGAGATTCATATCAGATGAACAGCGCCGTATCCGGCCCCTATGCGGATGCTAACTTCACCGAGCTGTTCCCCTATCTGGTGGAGAAATTTCCGATTGCGGATTTATCTTCCAGTCGATTCGTTTCCGGATGTTCGACGGGGGGATGGGTTTCCATGGCACTGCAAATTCTCTATCCGGATTACTTTAATGGCGCTTATTCGCTAAGCCCGGATTCGCCCAGCTTTCGAGCTTTTCAGCTCGTCAATCTGTACAGCGATGACAACGCCTTCACCAGCGCCAGCGGTATGATCCGACCCAGCGCACGAGCCACCAATGGAGACCCGAGATTCAGCATCGCTGATGAGGTGCGGATGGAAGCGGCGATGGGCCGCGGAGACAGCTACGTCACTTCAGGCCAGCAATGGGGAGCCTGGAATGCGGTCTATGGACAGCCTGATGAGCAAGGGCACCCGATTCCGGTGTGGGACCAGAGAACCGGAGCAATCAATCCGGCCGTGGCGGATTCTTGGCGACCGTGGGATCTTGATATTTACGTGCAGGACAACTGGCACACCATCGGCCCCGCGCTGGCTGGCAAGCTGCAATTCTGGATGGGTGATATGGACAACTACTACCTGACCAACGGCCTACGTTATCTTGAGGAAACGCTCAATGTGCAGGAGGCACCTGCTGCGAATGCACAATTTACCTGGCTGCCGTATCACGGGCACTGCGGTTTTGGCACTCAGGTGCATTACATCGATGTCTTAAATGACATGGCTGAGAGAGCAGTACGCGACTGAATTCAGTCTGCTCAGGAGCTTTGTGGCGTCGCGGTCTCGGAGACTGAATTGTTGGTCCGGACCCTCCAGCGCAGAAAACGGCGCAGTGCCAGTGAGAGACCAGTCCATACGAGCAGAGCAGCCGCTGCAGAAGCGAGTCCTGCCAGTGTTTGTCCGGCCAGACCGAGTGCCTCACCGGTGTGTAAAAAGCGCACCCATCTGCGGGCCTGCACGCCAGGCGACTGGTCAGTAAAGGGAACGAAAGCCACCGCAGCTCCAGACACCCTGTTCACCGTGACGGTATGCCGTTTCTGCGGCTCGCCACCGTTGCCCTCATCCAGCGTAAAGGTCACATTCTGCGCCCCAAGGGCTGGCAGGCTGAAACTGAGGGTGTTCCAGCTGGCGCTATAGCTATGTGCAGTAGACACAAGGGCGTCGAGAGAAACCGCATTGCGGGGCTCTTCCTCAGGGTCGGGTGGCGCGGAATTCGAACGCTCCGGAGGGGTTTCTCCTGCCAACGTGTAGACAAGGGTATTCGCCCAGCCGTAGTTAAAAACCGACGCGGTCGGGATGATGACAATCAAGGGGATGGCCGCCCAGAAAGCAAAAACATGATGCCAATTAAAGTCTCTTGCAGCTGAAGTGTTGGCGAGAGGATTGAACCACACCCTGACTTTCAGAGTGGCCCAGGTGAATACTTTGGGTAGCCAAAGATAACTGCCGCTCAGCAACAGGAACAAGAACAGCAAATTGGCTGCGCCTGTGATGTCTCTTGCAGTGGACCGGGCTTCGCCTGTCATCATAAACCAGCGGTGCAGGGTCCTGACACCAGCAAAGAAGCCGCTGAGGGAATCACTGTGGGGGGTGTAGATCTCGCCGGTGTAGGGGTTTAGGTGCTGCGTTCGGGACCGGCCCATCCTGGCGATAAAGGGAGCATCATCTGCCGAAGCAAGTATCAAGTTATCAGTCTTGAAGCCTTCGGTGCGATTGGCTGCAATGATCAGTTCATCGACTGTCAGGCGTCGCTCGCCGGGCGCTGGTTGATAGTAGTAAGGGGCATCTTCCCAACTCTGCAGCTGGCGTTCATAGGTCATTATGACGCCGGTTACGGACATCATCAGGATGATTAGTCCCGCCAGAACGCCGGCGCTTAGATGTAGCCAAAAAAGAACCTTTCGAAACATGCTTATCTCAAAAATTAAATGAGCCAGATAAAGATTTATTAAACGCAAATGATAACTATTCTCAATGATTTCAGCAAGTTCGGGCGTTCACTCGAGTTTGCGCTCCCTTTGTGTCGTGGCTCGCTTTCAGGCGGTTTTCGCCACATAATGATTCACAGCAAAATTCGGTCAGCAGTAAATCGGACGAAAGGAAAGCTCATGGCTGAACATAGACAGCAAAGCAGACGCAGTTTTATCAAGCGCGCCGCCGTAATTGGCGGAGCCGCCACTTTTGGCGCAGGTGGCATTGTGGCGCAGCCGGGACCTGCCACGCCTGCGTTTCCTTCACACAATGACCGCACAAAAGGCTGGTTGCGCTTCATCTGGGAAAAGGCGACTACCCCCGACGACTGGGGCTATCGGGAGAAATTGGAACTACCCTGGGGTATTCAAATTCCGCGCGGCGAAATAAGCTGGAATAACGATGGCATCGGCCCTCATCCCTGGTGGGACCAATACGCTGCGCCGCCGATGCTCAGTTACGCACGATTTGATCTGGCTGACTCTAGCTATCCTGTGTTGTTGATGGCAGACCAGACGCCGGCCTGGCGAGAGGTTTATACCCGCATCATGGATGAACTCGCGAGCCGTCACACTTCGTACTGGGCTGCCATTGACTGGAACACGTTTATTGGCCCGAGTCCCCAGCGGGATCAATACAATGCTTTCAACGCGCTTGGCTATCAGGCTTGGCCTGAGCAAATCCGGGACCGATATGATCGTCCCGGCTGGACAGCAAATGGCGTGGAACCCTGGGGTATGCAGCCGGACCCGATCGGCGCAGACGGCAATCTCTTCTTTCGTGGGTGGTTGAATCTCGTTCTATCTATTTATAAGTACGTCTCGGGTGATGACAAGTGGGAGCGACCCTGGGAAATCGCCGGGTTTGAAAATGAACAGTTCGAGTGGACTCAGCCGCGGATCGTTGAACACCTGCATCAACAGTACACTGACCATCCGGAGGGGCCCCATTGTGAGAACACAAAGATATGGCCGTTCTGCAATTCAGCGGCGGGGCTGGGCATCTATCTCTCTGATCAGCTGGGTGTCACGAACGCCCATGGCCGGTTTGAAAATTGGGTTGAATTCATGCGGGACAACTATCTCGGCATCAATGCTCAGAATGAGATCGAATGGTCGACGATCTACTATGACCCGCTCGCAAACTTCAAAGTCAACCTGCCAGGGTCCGGCGCTACGGGCGCCGGGACTGCCTTTTATCTGCTGCCTCAATCCCCTGAGATTGCAACTCAGATCTATGAAGCTGTGGTTAATGCCTCCGGCTATCGCGATCCGTCCCGGGACATCAGGCCCAGTCCACTCGTTCAGGTGATGGCTAAAGCTTTGGGCGATGACGTGGTATTTAGCCGTCTACAGGATGCCGCCGAACAATACTCGGAGCCTAAATTTTTCGGAGAAAACGGCGATCGATTCGGCTGGTGGTCAAATCTAGAAGAGCCCTGGCCACGCGGAACCTCCACTGCGCAGCAAATGATGAGCGAAATTGCAGAGGGCAACTGGGTCGATGCATTTCAGGCCAAACACATGGATAAGTACTCGGCGCCGACGTTGGAGGGGGTGGATTATCCAAATCTCGGTGTCAGCACCGCCTGGAACGATACAGAGAATGGTGTCCTTCATGTCGGAACCTACGTAGGCGACCGCAACGCTGCAGGACGAGCAACCAGCCTGCGGATCACGAATTTGCCCAATGCGTCGCAGGCTGTGTTGATAAAAAATGGGTCAACGGTCAATGGGATACAGATTTTGGATGCCAACACGATCAGTTTTGACACTGAGATTGCCGATCACCAGTATGAGATTCGCACCGGTTATTTCGGGCAGGATGTGGCTATGAATTCGCCAGATCCCCTGACGGATGGCAGTGCTTCTTTTGTGGCGGAGACCAAGCGTACCGCGGAGCAAAATGCAAAGGCGGCGGAAGCTGTGATGCTTAGCGGCGGCGGTGGATGCCCATGCTGCGGCGGGTCTGCCTGAATCTGATCAGGTTTCGGCTTCGGTTACCAGCGCCAGACAAACGGCGTTGTCCGGTATCTCCAGATCTCGTTCGGTTGCGGCAAGCACAGCGGCCATGCCAGCCGCGCCCGAGGGGGTTGTGCGCAGCTGATGGGTAGCCAGAAATTCGACTGCTCGTTCCGCATCCAGATCGCTTATACAAACAAACTTATCCGCCTGCCGGTGCAGGATGTCGAAGGCAAGGGTTGAGGGCAACTTACAGTCCAGCC
>JASMER010000072.1 GCA_030752195.1 Gammaproteobacteria bacterium | reverse complement strand
ATCCTGGGTCGGTTACAACGCTCCCGCGGCGTAGTGATTCCCGAAAGCGAAGAGCGCATACGCGGTGACATTAGCAAGCTGATCTTCGAGATATCCCCTGAATATTCAGCTCAAGATGTTTATGGTTATTTCCGGAGTAGCTTTTCCGAGAAGGGGTATGATCAGTTATTCGGATGCATTGGTCGAGAGTGTGGTAGCAGTAACTACTGGGCGAATGATATTTTCCGAAATCGGGTGCTTTATGGACCCGAGCGCAATCAGTACTTCTTGAACGTCCGGGCACATAAAAGGGGTGCTGAGCCAGCACACATTTCTCTGTACGTCATCACACGAGGTAACCGTCGTACCTATGCCTATCTGGAGATAGTTGAGCCGCCCGGCACTTCGGGCCCTATTCAGATTATTGGGAAGGCGTTTCTGTCTGATATTGAGGAGGACGGCGCGATCAGCCTAAACGGTATCACCTTTCGATCCGATGAGCAGCTGGATGAGTCGGTTGATTTGTCCGAACTTGCACTGGAGTTAATGGAGAGGCCCCAACATAGGTTTTACTTGGTCTCGCACCTAACAGCAGAAGGTAATCTAGACCAGCTGCTTGAGCGATCGACTAGGCGTGCTGAAGCGGTCAGGCTTCACCTGATCTCGCTTGGTGTAATTGAGTCACAGTTAATTCCGAGAGGCCTTGGGCCACTGGCGCCACTTTGCGCGCAAGAGCAGTGCGCTGAGAGGGTAGAACTGGTGCAGGTGCAGGATGCTAATTGACCAGCGACAGGAATTCGTTTCGGGTTACTGAACTTTCCCTGAAGGCTCCTAACATGCAGGATGTGGTCATGGTCGAATTCTGCTTCTCGACGCCCCTCATCATCATGCACATGTGTTTTGCTTCGATGATGACGGCAGCGCCAGCAGCGTTGGTTTTTTCAAGTATGCAGTTGGCAATTTGGCTGGTCAGGTTCTCCTGAATTTGCAGGCGTCTTGCAAAAACATCGACCAAGCGAGCAATTTTTGATAAGCCAATTACCTTTCCTCGAGGCAAATAGGCTACGTGGCATTTCCCGATAAATGGCAGCATATGGTGTTCACACATTGAATAGAGTTCAATATTTTTAACTATAATGATTTCATCAGTGTCTGAGGGAAACATTGCATCGTTGATTACTTCGTCAATGTCCATCTTGTAGCCCTGCGTTAAGAACATCATCGCTTGGGCCGCTCGCTTTGGCGTGTCAACGAGTCCGGCGCGATCAGGGTCCTCGCCGGTGGCCTTTATGATGTCCAGATATGCTTGTTCCATAATATGCCTTTAATGGGATCTATTTATAATTGCTTAAGCAGCGTGTAGTGGATACCGATAATCCACTCGACCCGTTGTTATTATAATACTTGTGTTTTGAGATTACAGAATTTTAGGAAAGTCGTCATTGCTCCTTAAAGACTATATCCTCAGCACTGCAGCAAAGTTCGATGAAGCCGATTTGTTTTATGGTCACGGAACCAGTTCACCCCTTGATGAAGCGGTTTACCTTATTTTCAGCACGCTAGGCATTGACTTTGGCCTTGACTTTGAGCTGTCCGATCGGGTTCTTCTAATCAGTGAATTGGAAAAGCTGGATGCCAGGATTGAGCAGCGATTGTTCGATCGCAAACCGGTCGCCTACATTGTTGGCGAGGCATGGTTCTGTGGTCATGCGTTTCAAGTCGATGAGCGGGTGCTGATTCCGCGCTCGCCCATTGCTGAGCTAATATCGAACCGCTTTCAGCCGATACTGGAGTTCCCCCCTGAAACTATTCTGGATTTGTGTTGTGGTTCAGGGTGTCTGGGGATTGCCTGCGCCCTTGAGTTTTCTGAAGCGAGAGTCGATCTGTCGGACGTTTCATCAGATTGCCTTGAGGTCGCAGCAGGAAACATCCGCCGGCATGATCTGGTCGGCAGGGCTCAGTGTGTGAAGTCTGATCTATTTGCGTCACTGACAGATAGAAGGTACGACCTGATTGTATCTAATCCTCCTTATGTATCCCTTGCCGAAATCCAGACCTTGCCGGCTGAATACCAGCATGAGCCTAAGTTGGCGCTGTTGAGCGAAGAAGACGGCCTGGGGATACCGCTCGAGATTCTGCGCCGGGCAGGATCGTACCTGAATCCGGGCGGATTACTATTTCTGGAGGTGGGTTTAGGAGCGGAGGCTCTCTGCCAAAGAGTTCCTAAGATGCCCTTCCTGTGGATGGAATTCGCCGGGGGCGGTGATGGAGTTTTGGCGATCCGTGCTGAGGAACTACTTCGTTACAGGGAATACTTCATTTAGTGTACAATTTCGCCCCGGTTTGGGGCTGACAACGCTTAAAGTGACTGAGATCTCCTATGTCAGGCAACAGTTTTGGGAAATTATTCACAATAACAAGCTTCGGTGAAAGCCATGGCCCTGCGCTTGGTTGTGTAGTAGACGGCTGCCCTCCTGGTCTTGAGTTATCGGAAGCAGATATGCAGCGCGATCTTGATCGTCGCAAGCCCGGCCAATCCCGATTTACCACGCAGCGTCGGGAAGCTGATTCAGTGAAGATTCTGTCCGGCGTGTTTGAAGGTAAGACGACTGGGACCCCAATCGGCCTGCTGATTGAGAATACTGATCAGCGTTCAAAAGACTACAGTAAAATTAAGGATCAATTTCGCCCTGCTCACGCAGACTATACCTACTTTAAGAAATTTGGCATTCGAGACTATCGCGGAGGCGGGCGTTCCTCTGCAAGAGAAACGGCCATGAGGGTTGCTGCAGGTGCGATAGCCAAGAAATTTCTCGATTTGGAATGCGGCATTCGGATTGTGGGGTACTTATCCCAGCTGGGGCCGATAGCCATTCAGCAGGTGGTTCTAGAAGAGATCGAGCAGAATCCCTTCTTCTGTCCTGATCCGGATAAAGTGCCGGAGATGGAAGAATATATGGCTGCGCTGAATAAGGAAGGTAACTCAATCGGCGCTAAAATCACCGTGGTCGCCAACCATGTGCCGGTCGGACTCGGTGAGCCAGTGTTTGACCGCCTTGATGCAGATATTGCTAAAGCGCTGATGAGTATCAATGCGGTCAAAGGCGTTGAGATAGGCGCAGGTTTCAATTCAGTGGTTCAAAAAGGCTCGGAGCATCGTGACGAGATCACCGCTGACGGGTTCCTTAGTAATCATGCCGGTGGGGTGCTCGGTGGCATTTCCACTGGTCAAGATATCGTCGCGACTCTCGCTCTCAAGCCTACATCAAGCATCCGCTTGCCGGGAAGGTCTTTGACAACTAGCGGCGAGGAGACAGAGGTGATCACCACTGGTCGTCATGACCCCTGCGTTGGTATCAGGGCGACTCCTATCGCTGAGGCGATGCTGGCTTTGACGATAATGGATCACTTTTTGCGTGACCGAGGGCAGATCGGCAGAAGATAGCACCGTCTAATTATGGAAAGCGCGACAGACGCGCATTGAGCAGGCATACATTATGAGTGGAAAGACTCTTTACGATAAAATCTGGGATTCGCATTTGGTCAAAGAGCGGGAAGACGGCACCAGTCTGATATACATCGATCGTCATCTCATACATGAGGTGACTTCTCCTCAGGCGTTTGAAGGTCTGCGCATCGCAGGCAGGCAGCCCTGGCGGGCATCTGCTAACTTCGCCACTCCTGATCATAACATACCGACCACGAGTGAAGAGAGAAAGCGGGGCCTGGAAGGGATTAAAGATCCGGTTTCAAAAATACAGGTATCAACACTCGATAATAACTGCAGCGAGTTCAATATCTTTGAGCTAAAGATGAATGATTTCCGCCAGGGTATCGTGCATGTGGTCGGACCAGAGCAGGGTGCGACTTTACCCGGTATGACAATCGTCTGCGGAGACTCTCATACCTCTACACACGGTGCACTTGGTGCGCTTGCACACGGCATTGGAACATCTGAAGTTGAGCATGTTTTAGCCACCCAGTGTTTGATGCAAAAGAAAATGAAAAACATGTTGATTAGGGTCGACGGTGAACTGCCTACGGGAGTCACCGCAAAGGATATCGTCTTGGCAATAATTGGTAAGATCGGCACCGCCGGTGGCACAGGCTACACTATCGAATTTGGTGGAGAGGCGATTCGGAGCCTGAGCATCGAAGGACGCATGACGATTTGCAATATGGCGATCGAAGCCGGCGCGAGAGCAGGACTGATTGCTGTGGATGAAGTTACGCTTACGTATATCAAAGGCAGACCGTTCGCTCCGAAAGGGGCGCTTTGGAGCAAGGCAGCGCAAGCTTGGAAAGAATTGGTCAGTGACGAGGATGCTCACTTTGATTCGGTCGTAGAGCTTCGGGCTGCTGATATTGAGCCTCAGGTGACATGGGGTACGTCACCTGAGATGGTTTCGCCGGTGACCGGGACAATACCGACACTTGAAAATGAAGCGGATGCGACCAAGCGGGGCAATATTGAGCAGGCTTTACGGTATATGGGACTCTCCGGAGGGACGGCCATTGAAGACATACAGCTGGATTGTGTATTCATTGGTTCCTGTACGAATTCCAGGATCGAAGACCTCCGGGAAGCAGCTAAGGTCGTTGTCGGTAAGAGGGTGGCTGCAAACATAGAGATGGCGCTTGTTGTCCCGGGGTCTGGATTGGTGAAACAGCAGGCAGAAAACGAAGGCCTGGACAAGATTTTTATTGAAGCCGGACTAGAGTGGCGCGAGCCTGGCTGTTCGATGTGTCTGGCCATGAATGCAGATCAGCTGGGAGAAGGAAAGCATTGTGCATCTACGTCTAACCGAAATTTTGAAGGCCGCCAGGGGTTTGGTGGCCGCACGCATCTAGTCAGTCCGGCCATGGCAGCCGCGGCGGCAATTCATGGTCATTTTGTTGATGTGAGGAAGCTTGCTTGAGGCGTTTTTTATGAAAAAGTTTACAGTCGAATCAGGTCTGGTGATGCCTCTGGACAGAGCGAACGTTGATACGGACTTTATTATTCCGAAACAGTTTCTTAAATCGATCAAACGTTCGGGCTTTGGTGTGAATCTATTTGACGAGCATCGATATCTGGATAAGGGGGAGCCGGATACGGATAACAGATCGCGCCCGCTGAATCCTGACTTTGTGCTGAATCAAGCCCGCTATCAGGGTGCGTCGATCTTGCTGGCGAGAGATAACTTCGGCTGCGGTTCGTCGAGAGAGCATGCGCCCTGGGCGCTGGACGACTACGGTTTTAGAGTTATTCTGGCGCCGAGCTATGCAGACATCTTTTTTAACAACTGTTTCAAGAACGGCATTTTACCAATCGTTCTTCCTCGTCAGACTATTGACGAGCTGTTCGCGGCGGTGGTTGCAAATGAAGGGTACACCCTGGAGGTGGATTTAGATCAGCAAATGCTGTGCCGACCGAATGCATCCGATATTGCGTTTGAAGTCGATTCTTTTCGTAAGCACTGCCTGTTAAACGGGCTGGACGATATCGGTATAACACTTGAGGATTCTGAGCTGATTACAGCATTTGAATCACGCTGGCGGGAGAAGGCTCCTTGGTACTTTACTCAGTCGCGCATTGGGGCGGCTGAAAATACTGAGGCTTCCGGTGAATAGCAGGCCTGACAAAGAGATTTGGACCACATGAAGAAGTTTAACGTTGCTATCGCTGGAGCCACTGGTGCGGTTGGTGAGGCTCTGATTAGCATTCTTGAAGAGCGGGACTTCCCGGTTGCTCAGTTATTTCCGTTAGCCAGCGAGCGTTCGGCCGGTTCAACCATCTTGTTTCGGAATAAATCGCTTAAAGTTCAGAACCTAGCTGAATTCGACTTTACTCAGGCTGAGATCGGTTTGTTTTCAGCCGGGGGGAAGGTGTCTGCTGAATTTGCGCCAAAAGCAGGCCAATGCGGTTGTATTGTGATAGACAATACATCTCATTTTAGATACCAGAGCGATATTCCGCTTGTCGTTCCAGAGGTGAATCCTGAGAGCATTGCCGAGTATCAGAATCACAACATCATAGCTAACCCGAATTGCTCCACCATACAGATGCTGGTGGCCCTAAAGCCAATTCACGATGCGGTGCGGATAAAGCGCATCAGTGTGGCAACCTATCAGGCTGTTTCTGGTACCGGTAAAGCTGCCGTTGAAGAGTTGGCAAAGCAGACGGCTGAATTACTCAACGGTCGTGATGCTGATTATGCTGTTTATCCACGTCAGATTGCTTTTAATGTCTTGCCTCATATCGACCAGTTTATGGAGAACGGGTATAAGAAAGAGGAAATGAAAATGCATTGGGAAACCCGAAAAATCTTTGGGGATGGAGAGATAATGGTCAGTGCGACCTGTGTTCGTGTTCCGGTGTTCTACGGTCACTCCGAAGCAATTCAGATAGAAACTGAACATAAGCTGAGTACAGCAGGGGCACGAGCGCTGCTTGAGTCGGCATCGGGTGTGGAGCTTATGGATGGCCAGGTGGATGGTGCTTACCCCACAGCATTTCATGATTCTGCGGGTCAGGATGCGGTGTTTGTCGGCAGAATCAGGGAAGACTTCTCCATACCTAATGGGCTAAACCTCTGGGTGGTTTCCGATAATGTGCGCAAAGGTGCGGCATTGAACTCAGTTCAGATCGCTGAAGAGTTGATAAAAAGCTACTTATAATGAATACTTGCGTCCATTAGTAGAGGGATTTTCTGGATTCGTGGAACAGTATTCAAACTCTTCTCTGAAACGGTCTGGCGGCCTATCTTTTCCCTGGTAGCGAGCAAAAAAACGCTGAGATGGCTCTCAAAAGTCAGTGACAATCTACACAACTGGTCGCGATATCAATCGAAGACTTCCGGTCCGGCGCGTCGAAGGTGAAGGGCATCATGCTTAGGCGAAATACTGTTTGGTTTGTTGGCATTCTGCTGAGCTTTATGGCCTCCCACACTTTGGGTCTGAGTCTTGGGTCTGTCACTGTCGAATCTTATCTCAATCAGCCTCTCAGGCTTCGGATCGAGATTCTCCAATTGGAGGACACCCGACTCGATGATGTCACCGTGCAAATGGCCTCGACGGACGACTTTGTCCAATTCGGGATTGAGCGAGTCGAAGTCTTGTCGAGCGTGCGCTTCCGTACGGAAGAATTGGCTGATAGCGCTCAGGTTCTTCTGACCAGCAATGCAATTATCACGGAGCCTTACCTCAGATTTGTTCTTGAAACTCGTTGGCCCAGTGGCCGGCAATTAAGTGAGCACACGGTTTTACTAGATTTGCCTGTTTTTACAGATGAAACTGCTCGAGCCGAAAGCAGTCTTCGTCAGCCCATCAGTACCGTTTTGGGTGCGCCTGACGCGAATGATGAATCTAATCCAGCTCTGGCCGATGCGGAGTCTGAGCGCACGGCTTTGCCAGAGCGCAACACAATCGAAACCAATTCTGGAAGCACGCTGA
>JASMER010000071.1 GCA_030752195.1 Gammaproteobacteria bacterium | reverse complement strand
CTTAGCGGGACCCTCCACGGAGCCCTTGAGCGGGTTGGTGACTTCGCGCTCCTGGATGATCGCGGAACCTTCCACCAATTGAGTCGATATCGGCATCGGTCTGCTCTCGCCATGATGGCGTATGACAGCAGCTGCGCTCAGATGGGCGGCATGCTTGAACGCTTTGCAGCCTTGAGCGGCTCATACGAAAACCAAGGTATTGATTTTGTCTTGTTGGATTCGAGAGATCTTGGCCGAGAGGTCGCCCGCGCACTCGATTTGCCGCTTCCTCTGCTGGAAGATGATGGGCAGTTGGTGTCGGAGACTCTGGATATCACCCGGGCTGGCGATGTGCTTGTGCTTAATCCTCAGAGGCTGTCCGTTTACTACCGGGGGGGTAGCAGCGCGGCTCTTACCGATGCACTGAATGCGGTGGTGGACGGCAGTGTGGAGGACACGATTGCTGTCGAAACGGCCGGTTGCATGATTGATTTTCCAGTCCGGAGCCGGCATCTCGAGTTGCCTCCGGATTATGTGTTAGAAGTGGCGCCTATAGTGATTGATAATTGTCTGGATTGCCATGTGCAGGGTGGAGTGGGTCCTTTTGCGATGGACTCCTACATCATGCTGCTCGGGTGGTCGCCCATGATTCGCGAGGTGCTGTTGAATAAGCGCATGCCGCCAATGCAGGTCGATCCCTATATCGGACACAGTGACAGCGCCAGAGGGCTTTCTAAGCAGGATTTGCAGACCCTGATTCACTGGATCGATGCTGGTGCTCCCCGGGGTCAGGGAGAGATTGATCCGCTGGAGCAGCACGTGCGATCAGACGATGAATGGGTGCTTGGAGAGCCGGATTACATTGTTCGGGGGCCTGAACATTCGATACCGTCCACTGGCGTTCTCGATTACTACTACAATAATATCGAACTGCCTTTCACCGAAGACAAGTGGGTCAAAGCAGTTCAATACCGTGCGGGTGATCCGTCTGTACTTCATCATTTAATTACGTTTGTGTCCGAACCCGACGAGGATTTCTGGGGGGCAGAGCGCGTCAACAATTCAGTCAGCCGTCGCTTCGTTGCTGGCTACATCCCCGGCAAGGAGAACGTTTATGAGTTTCCCGAGGGAGTCGGCACTTTTATTCCGGCCGGTAACCGCCTGTCAATGCAGTTCCACTACGTCACCAATGGCCAGTCTACGGTAGATCAGACTCAACTTGGGCTGTATTTCAGCGACCAGCCCTTGTCACGCGAGCAGCGAGTTCAAGCGATCGGCACGCGGTTCGTGCTTCCTCCCAATACGCCGGAACTTGCTTTGCAAGCCAGCCACTTGCTTGATGAAAACATCATGATTACTGGCGTACGTGCGCGTATGAATTATCGCGGCAAAAAAATGCGCTTTGAGGTAGAAGCACCGAGCGGCATCAGTACGCAGTTATTCAGTGTGCCGGCGTTCAACTATGGCTGGCAGCCTCATTACCTACTTAACGACCCGGTTTCTGTAAGTGCTGGTTCGACGTTGCGTGTGACGGGCGCTCTGGACAATTCAGCGTCGAACCCAACCAACCCAGATCCGGACCTTGAAATCCCATTCGGATTCAACAGTTGGGAAGAGATGTTTACGGGGTATTTTACTTACTTCCAGAGCCTCGACTGATGTCGGAAGGCGCACTCTTCGATCGCTCCAACCTCAACCTCGAGGGTGCAATCCAGGCGTGGGCCCAACTGCACTTCGCTTATCTGTTTGGACTCCAGTTCAGGGTCTCTTTTCAGGTTTCAGCCGCTGACGTCGAGTGCCGGATGTTCCGGCGTTTCTTAAACGCCGTTGCCTGTGCTTGGTTCTACCTAGGCGTCGGGGAGGCGATTTTCAGACTATCGCGTCAACGGGCGCAAAATGCCCGCTTGCAAAACTGGGTCAGAGTCTGTGGTATCGATGACTAAGCAGAATTTCTATGGATGGAAAATAGTCTGGGCGATCCTGGTGCAGCTGACATTCACCAGCGGTCTGAGCTTTTATAACCACGCTATCTATCTTAACGCGCTTGCGGCCCAGCCAAGCTTTGATGTGCAGTCGGCCTCAAGTGCCGTTTCTATTTTCTTTCTGAGCGGCGGCTTTACCGGTCTCTATGTGGCCAAGCTGGTTCAAGATTATGACCCCCGGGTTAGTATTACGCTAGGCGCTTTGATGGCATCCCTGTCTATGTGCGCACTTCCTTTCGTCGCCAGCCTAGTTCAGCTGTTTGCCGTCTATGTAGTTTTTGGCGCAGGCTTTGCGGCATCGGCGCTGATCCCTGCGACAACCCTTGTGACTCGATGGTTTCAGCGCCGGCGCGCGATGGCGCTGTCAGTGGCCTCGACTGGTTTGTCGCTGGGTGGGGTGGTGTTAACTCCGTTGAGTGCCTTCATGATCGACACATTAGGTTTCAGGCTGGCCATGCCGTTGCTGGCCTTGCTATTTGTCGTGGGTGTTATTCCGGTTGCGCTGATTTGGTTGCGCCCTAATCCGGAATCAATGGGTTTGTTGCCTGACGGGGATCCGCCCGTGCAGAGTGAGGACAGTTCCGAACAGAAACTTGCTGCTGAAAGCGCCAGAACGTCCGGGCAGGGTTTTACTTTTCAACAGGCCCGCAGGCAACGCTTTTTTTGGGGAACCAGTCTGGCCTATATGTTTCTTATGTTGGCACAAGTCGGAGGAATAGCGCACCAGTATGGTCTTGCGCGAGAGCAGCTCGATGATGCTCAGACAGCGCTGGTGGTCGCCATACTGCCTGTGGCTAGCATTGTGGGTCGTTTGATCGGCGGCTGGGTTGTAGAGCGGGGTTCAATTAAGGTGTTTGCCGTTTGTATGATGCTGTTGCAGGCCAGTTCGCTTTCCATGCTGGCCGGTGGGTTCAGTGTCGTGACTCTGTGCGCGGGGCTGTTTCTGTTCGGAGCCTCCGTCGGCAACTTGCTCATGCTTCAGCCTCTGATTCTAGCCGAGGCATTCGGCGCACGAGAGTATGCGAGAATTTTCTCAGTGAGCAATCTCATGTCCTCGATGGGGACAGCCATCGGGCCGGCCCTACTTGGCTTTGTTTATGTTGCAAGCGAAGACCGCTACGTGACTCCGTATCTTGTTGCCTCAGCAGCGGGCTGTGTTGGTCTGATGCTGTTTTTATCAGGAGGCCAAATGGCTCAATCAGAAAGTCCTGCAGCCGAGAAATGAATCGGATTCTGCCTGCTTGAACGGTGAGGGTTCGTGAGATTAAATTGAAGCTGTAGTTGATTGCTTTGCCGAAGAAGGCCTGATGGCTGGATCGATATTCTCAGACTCACTCGCGTGATGTGACTATGATCAAAAGACTTGTCGTAGGATTGCTGTTGTTAATCGTTCTAGGGCTGGTAGGTCTGAACAGCATCGGCATCACGCCTGCCTTCATTGTTTACGGTCCGGGCGTTGCCTCCGGCATAGGTGCCAAACTGCTGTGCAGCGCGGAATATGTCATTGGCAGCGAACGTGATCAAGCCTTCGAGGATTTGGTTCAGTATTCCTCGATTCTTTCACAAATTACAATACGCTACGACGAGACAAAGAGGGCGGTGACAAGCAGTCTTTTCGGCATGAAAGAAAAAACCGCGAGCTTCATCCCGGGCCTGGGCTGCGCGGTGGATTATGCCAATTACCCGCAAAGGTCTCGATTGACCGTTCAACAAGACGAGGCCTCAGCCGCACCCTGGCCTGCCGGGAGCGGGGTTAGCAGTATTGATCTGGAATTGCAGACACTGCTTGAGACTTTGTTGGAGCAGGATAATTCCCGTCGATTGAATACGCGGGCACTCCTATTAGTGCATGAAGGGATGATCAAGGCAGAGGCCTATGGTCAGAGCATGACCAGTGAGTCGAGATTGCTGGGCTGGTCGATGGCTAAGAGTCTCAATGCCATCATGTTGGGTAATCTGGAGATGCGGGGGTTTTTGAGTTTGTACGAGGTCCCCGGTTTCCCTCAGTGGTCTGCTGACTCACGCAGTGCGATTACGAGCACAGATTTATTGACGATGACCGATGGCCTGGACTTTTCTGAAGACTACAACCCGGGTGACGATGCGACGGCTATGCTATTTACCAGCCCATCTTCATCGGATTATGTGCTGGCACGACCTCTGGCGGCGAACCCCGGCGCTAGATTCAACTATAGTTCGGGCACCGCAAACCTGCTCTCGAGACTGTATACGGACACCCTCGGTGGCCCACAAGCCGCGTACGACGACTACCGCCAGCAGATATTCAAACCCATGGGTTTCCAGCATGCTGCGTTCGAGACAGACGCGAGCGGAGTTTTCATGGGCAGCTCTTATTTTTATGCTTCGGCGCGGGACTGGGCCCGCATGGGTCAGTTGATGTTGAACGGTGGAGTGATCAATGGTCATCGACTCGTGACTAAGGATTGGGTCGCCCGGGCAACGTCGCCCAATCAGTCAGAGAATGACAAAGCCTATGGTTATCAGTGGTGGCTCAATCGTGGTAACGAGAGCCTGCGATTTCCGGAACTTCCCGAAGACGTGTATTACGCGAACGGGAACCGACAGCAACTGGTCATGGTGTTTCCTTCGCAGCAGGCAGTGATTGTTCGCCTTGGCTGGACTTCAGGTAGATATCCCGTAGCAGAGAATTTTGCTCGGGTTCTGGAAGCGCTGTGATCTTTATCAGCCGCTGTCACGAAATAGTAACGACTTGCAGCTAATCTGTTTTTAATATGAACATCCTTGAGATTGATCCTCAGTTTACGTCCTATCTGCGGGAACCACCCAGATTATCCTACTCCAATCCGGAGGACCCGTGGCTTTCCAGGCACCTAGTGTCTTCGCTGGAGGTGCTGTTGGGCCGTAATCGGATGGAGCGGATCTACTATCGGACAAAGAATCGGGGGTTGTCTGTGCAATCGTTCTTCGCCGCTGCGCTTGAAGAGACACAGATCGACGTCCAGTTCGATTCTTCAAAACTTGAATCCATTCCCAAGACTGGACCGCTCATGTTCGTGGCTAATCATCCGTTCGGCGTGGTTGATGGCATTGTGCTATGCGACCTCGCCCTGAAGGTTCGGGGGGAGATCCGTATCATGATCAATTCCCTTTTGTGTCAGGATAAAGACCTTGCACCATATTTTTTGCCCATTGATTTTGAGCCAAGCAAGAAAGCCGTCACGACAAACATCAGATCTAAGCAGCTTGCGCTGGAATACCTCTCGCAAGATATTCCGGTATTAATCTTTCCTGCCGGCATGGTATCCACCGCTGGGAGGTTTGGTTTCGGCCCGGTGATCGATGCGCCGTGGACAACATTCGCGGCCAAAGTAATCCGGGAAGCCGAGGCAAATGTCGTTCCCGTGTTTTTTCATGGGGCCAACAGCCGAAAATTCCAAATTGCTTCGCACTTTGCCGAACCACTCCGAATGGCGCTACTGATCCATGAGGCGCTGCGCAAGTTCGGAGAGTCTGTCAAAGTTGAGATAGGGCCCCCGATCTGGTGGGAAACACTGGCCGGGCAGGGGGGGCGTTCTCAGCTGACGTACTACCTGTATCAGCAGGTTCAGAAGCTTGGCAAGTCTTGATCCGTCGCTTCCGGTCAGAAGCTAACCATTGCTCCACTGTCCGAGAGTTGGCTGTTCGCTGCCTCCGCGCCTTTTTCAGGCTGGCCGTGAGAGGGTCGCTGCGACCGATTCCATCGCTCGTTCCATGATGAGGCCTTCGCTGATTATTCTTACTGTCCCTGCTTTGATCTCATGGGCAAGCGTGTGTCGACTGATTTCCAGCACTCTCAGGCCTTCGCCGTTGGAAAAAAAAAGTTTGTCGATGCTCTCGATTTTCGAGGCCAACGCACAACGGAGCCGCTCGCCTGACGTGCCTCTGAATTCAATCCAAGAATTTAGCGGAAGTCTGTCAATTTGCGCTAAAGTTGGGTCGTCTCTCTTCAGCGGCGGCATCTCTTTGCGACCGCGGGTCGAAAGTATCGCCTTGCTGGTGATTGATTCTTGAGCCTGAGCGTGCGACGGCCCGATTCCTGCCTCAGCCTGATAGAAGGTAACCTCCTGTATCTGCTTCAGCTGTCGAATAATCTTGAAGACCTTCGTCTTTGACGCGCCTCCGATGCTCAAGAATTTGCGCAGATTCTCAAGCATTCTTGGATTGACTCGCTTGAATCTCTCAAAATCACCAGACTGCTTCTGCGGTTGCATGGTCCACAGCATGACATCAAGCGTTGAAATTACGGATTTCCATGACTGGCCCCCCGGTCCTTCTTTGACGACTAATTTGAACAAAAAATCATGAATGTAGGTTGCCAGCAAACGCTGGACGAACGGGTCGAGGTCCCGGTTGCAAATGCACTCGCGAATCTTATGCTGGATGTAGACATTCAAATCTTCAGCATGCTCCGCGAGGGTGTCTAGACTACGAATGTGGCTTTCCAGAGCAGGGTTGGTGCCTGCAGCGAGGCTTTTGGCTTGTCTGAGCTCGCCTAGCAGGCTTTCGATATATTCGTCGTCTGGCGCGGGCTCGTTAAGCAACATCTTCAGGATGCGCTTGGAAGATTGATAAACAGAATTGCTGTGCAGCGTTGACGGCTGGGTCCAGCCGATACCCACCTGTATGAGTTCATTGATCAATACTCTGGCAGGGCTGTCTGGACAGTCAAAAAAAGCGGAATTAGAAAGAGCGACTTTCATTACTGCAAGTCGTATCCGACCGACCAAGTCTTTCGTAGCTGCTGGCAGAGCTTCGTTTTTCTCAACGGCATCAAACAGAAGCAGTACCAGATTGATCAAATCCGCCGATCGCGCTGGAATCGGGTCCAGCTCATCGCTGTTTTGGGCTTGCTTGAGAGTTTTGTTAATCGCCTGTCCAACACCAGCGGTGTTGATTGCGGCGGCTACCACACCGGATTGGGGCGAGTCATACAAGTTTGACTGAACCTTGTCGAGGAGCTTCAGCAGCAGCGCGCGCTGCTCTTGAATCCTTGGTGTATCAGTGGCCAATTCTTCGTTTGGTGCGATGGTGATATCTGCTGTGGCGTGCTTGGCCAGTGTGTGCGACTGGCCACTATCGCTGTGGAGAAGATGCTGCAGGCGAGCTAACCAGTCAGTTCGGGCGCGCTCCGGAGCAATGTCTGCGGTGGTCGCCTGCTCAGTTGACGTCAATCTGTCAGGTGCGGCAGAAGTAGAGGCGCCCCCGTAATTCTGCTGTTCCATTTCGTCTTCAGCTTGTGGTTGATCTTCAGTCAGCTGAGGTAATGACTCTTGGCGATCAGTGAAAGACGTTTCTGCAGGTTTCGCCGAGCGTTGCACGGCTGTTTCCAGCTCCGGCATTACACCCATACTCGCCAGCATGGTGTTGCTTTTGGCCACGACAGCCTCCAACTCCCCGAAGACAGATAGATCGAACGCCCGATAAATTATAAGCAG
>JASMER010000070.1 GCA_030752195.1 Gammaproteobacteria bacterium | reverse complement strand
GAACTGGCAACCTCGCCCCCGATGGCTGGGCCCATACCGGGTAAATAGACACGTATGTTCTCCATACCGTAGCGAAGCAGGGCCCTTTCGCCGCCGCGGATGTTAATTGAGCGTCCAAAAAGCGTGTCAGCATCAATCAGGCTCTGCATGCTGCTGCCGATTTGCTCTGCAGTCGCTGGCAGCGCGGTTTCTTCGAAAACAGGCAGCGTGTCATCGAAGCTTGGCTCAACTTCTAATGACAGAAATCCGGGGATAAAAGCGAACATGTCAGCCGCAAGTTTCCACTCTCCGGCCTGCTTCCACCAAACCGAGACAAGATGACCAAAGCTATTGGCATTACGATCGTCATCCGCAGTGATACTAACCATCGGCCCAGCTGATAAACCAAGATCACCTGCCCGTGCTACGTCGATGTAATGCGACTCCCAGGTAAGGTCATTGCCTTGAAAATCAGGCGACGAATACTCATCCAGAGCATCCACTGGCCCTTCCCCACGAAAGACCACGGACCCCTCGCCCAGGAATTCCAGGAATGCCTGGGATCTTCCGATCTCCAGCGCCCGATCAGCGTAGGTCTGATCCGCAGCAGCAAGTTCGAGCCAGTACTGGTAGTGACTGCGCTCCTGCGAACTGGCGCCACTTGCCAGCAGGACGGCTACAATGAGGAATATAGAGCGGTAATTCTGATAACTACGCATAGACAAAAACTAGCATCGGCGGCCATTCAAGGCCAGATTCTGTTGATTTTGACGCTTCAAGTATTACCTGATACAGACTTTTAGCAACCCTCGGTAACGCACTGTTTATTACTAATAAAAAAGCAATTCCAAGTGAGGAAAAACCTCCTGGCGGAGAATTCCAGACCAGACCGCCTGGCCACTCTGGCCCATCTTGTGATCCTGCAAGAAATCCATCGAATGTCGTAGATACGCCTCTAAATGGCGGCTGCAGACGGGCAAAGTACCACATACAAAGGCATGGAGTGGTTAATGCGTTCTCAGACGATATAATAATGCGTCATAAAATAGGAGCGATAACAGCATGTCGTCACAGATCTGGCCGCAACTTCGTTTAGAGGCTGAGTCCGTTATCCAGCGGGAGCCGCTGCTGGCGAGTTACGTTTATGCCTGTGTGCTCAATCATAATAGCCTTGAATCAGCCCTTGGCTTCATACTCGCAAACAAACTGTCTGATGATGTAATGCCCGCGAAGTCAGTGGGAGAGTTGTTTGAATCTGCTTTCGCCACTTCGCCTAAACTGGCCCACGACGCTGCATCCGACATTTTGGCAGTTTATGAACGTGATGCCGCAACTCGGTCCTATTTGCAGGCGATCTTGTTTTTGAAGGGTTTTCAAGCTGTTCAGGTGCACCGCCTTGCGCATTGCCTCTGGCAGGACGGTCGAGAAGAACTCGCACTGTTTATCCAGAGCCGCAATTCTCAGGTTTTCGGCGTCGATATTCACCCCGCTTGCTGGATGGGTCGCGGCATTATGCTGGATCACGCGACCGGAATTGTAATTGGGGAAACCACCGTGATCGACGACAACGTCTCTATTTTGCAGCAGGTCACTCTTGGCGGTACCGGCAATGAGCAGGGTGATCGTCACCCCAAAATAAAATCCGGCGTCCTGATCGCAGCAGGTGCCACCGTGCTGGGCAACATTACAGTCGGTGAAGGCGCAAAAATTGGCGCGGGCAGCGTAGTGCTCGCAGATGTCCCCCCGCACACAACTGTAGTCGGGATACCCGCCACGCAATCAGGCAAGCCGAACTCTGATGCACCGGCCGAGACCATGCAGCAAAACTTTCTGGCAGATTCAGATCAAAGATGACCATCGAATCACTCAATCGCTTCGACAAACCAGCGCCTAACCCGCTCGTGGTCATGAGTTGCTGGAACCGAGTGAGATCTTCACATTACAGGTGTTCTTCCGCAAACGCAGCCAAGATAGAGCGAGGAACCCCCTGCAACCGGACATTCCCACCGTGCTGAAACCCTTTGAGCCTCTCGGTTAGGTAAGTCAAACCCGAACTGATAGGCGTCAGATAAGGCGTATCTATTTGGGCAAGATTGCCTAGGCAGACTACTTTTGAGCCGTTTCCAGCGCGAGTAACAATTGTCTTGATCTGATGAGGCGTTAAATTCTGTGATTCATCAATGATAATAAGGCTGCTCTGGAATGACCGGCCCCGGATGTAATTTAGCGACTTAAACATCAGCGGCACTTTGGCCAATACATAGTCAACACTGCTTTTGCAGTTCTCATCTTCGAGATGCAACGCTTCGAGATTGTCAGTGATTGCGCCCAACCAGGGCTCCATTTTTTCCTCCTCAGTGCCCGGCAGAAATCCAATATCCTCGTCCAAGCCTTGGATACTTCGCGTAACTATGATCCGACGATACAATTTAGTGGCGACCGTCTGTTCAATAGCAGCGGCCAGCGCAAGAATCGTTTTACCTGAACCCGCGGACCCGGTCAGATTGACCAGGTGAATCTGTGGATCGAGAAGCAGATTTAATGCCATAGCCTGATACAGATCCAGAGGCTTTAAGCCCCATGCCTCAGTATCCATCAAACCAGGTCGACTAAGATGCAGAAGCGTGGCCGAGTTATTATCTGACTCCAACACACGAGCAACAAAACCCGTCTCATCAAAAACAAACTGATTCGGGTAGATATCCCCCTCGAAAAACGCGCGTGGCAGCACATGCACGGTGCTTCCCTCCCGATGAATAGTTTCAACGGCATTAACCCGATTCCAGAACTGACCCTTAAACTCGACATAACCTTTCTCCAGATCCTCGATGTCACTAAGCAACTGATCGCTGTGGTAGTCCTGAGAATCAATTCCCAAACCGCGAGCCTTTATTCGAACATTTATGTCTTTGGTGACCAGCACCACCTTACGGTCTGGATGTCGCTGCTTGAGGAAACCGACGTCATTGAGGATCTTGTTGTCGTTGATATGGGTAGGCAGCTTAATTATATCATCCGGTATTTCTGTCATCAGAACTGAAAGAGTGCCGCCCCTGTGGGAGCTGTCACAGCGCTGAATAGGTACGCCAGCTGATACTTCTGTGGGACTGGCTTGTCCGAGCTGCTTGTCCAGTTCACGTATCGCTTGCCGACAATCTGCCGCAATGGAAGGTCGCCCACTTTTGAGCGAATCGAGTTCTTCTAGAACAGTAATGGGGATGACGACATGATGCTCGTCAAAATTGAGAATGGAAGTCGGATCGTGAACCAATACGTTCGTGTCTAAAACATAAAATACCGGGTTGGAGGAGATACTGCTGTCAATTTCTTGCTCGACAATTTTCGCTTCGCCCATAAATCATAAAACTCCTTTTACAACATTGAGACCGCCGATAAAAACCTTGCACCTGTAACGCGTTTTCCTCCTTCTATAAAATAACTCGGTTGCCTTACTCAATGCGTCGGCAATGCAGAACAAAAGCTTTAATCGCTTCCGCGGACAAACTGCGATAATTCGATGCGTTGGGGGTGGTGTCGATGAACTTACGGACTGGGGGCAGCAGACAGATAGATCAGGGTTGCTGACGCCTCCACCGGACGGCCCGCGTTCAGACGCGGACGAAACTGCAGCTGCTCAAGGCGTGCAATCATTTGTTCTCGAAACTCTGGAGAAACAGGCGAAGGCTGCACTAGATTGATGTTTAGTGGTTGAGCGACGGTTCGCACCTGCTTGCGACTAATGAACCGGGTCATCTCCATGACACCGGAAATATCGAAGCTAAACAGCGTAGCATTCCTGACCGCACTGAACATGTGCGTCACTGGGTCGGGTGAACTGGTGTATGGGAAGCTGGGCCCCCACTCCGCATAAAAAAGCTGCGCGTGATCTGCTACATCAGAAGTGTCATAGCGCTGCATGGACTGTAGCTCAGACATATCGATTTGTGCCCCCTGCCCGTATGTTGAAGCAGCTGCCAATGAGCCGTAAAAATCGTGCATCGGAAGGACGCTCGGAGTCGCGAAAAATTGGTCCAACTCGTCTGACTGCCTGCCAGCATAGGAGAGCTCCTCGTACGAACGCTTGTACGCGGTCAGGGCGGCTTCCTCTTCATTGAACAGTAGATGCCAGTCAGCGGTGTAAAGATTAGCCATCGCAGCGCCTTCCAGATCAAAAGGCGCTCGGGCCAGCTGGATGGACCGCAACTGGTCAAGCAAGCCCAGCCCGGTAACGTAAAAATAACGTCGCATATCATCACGCTCCCGGACCAAATCGGCGCCCGGCACAATCTGACGCAACTCCCAGCCGGTTTTGCCACCCTGCTCCACCGCCACAGCCTGCAGATGATAGTGTTTGATCAAGGAGTAGATAATAGGCACAAGACGTGAATCTGTTGCGCCCCAGAGCCTCTCTGCAGCCCCGAGCGCCAGCCAGTTGACGCTGGCAGCGCGCCGAAAGTGGAATGTCTGGAACTCGTTGTTGTCTTCGCTGATGCCGCGGAGATGGAGATCGTTCAGAGCCATTAAATCAGCGATCAGAGAGCCGTCTACCCGATCTGATTTTATACGGTGAAGCCAGAAAAGGTGCTCGAGTTGTTCTCGGGCGCTGTCCCAATCACTCCAGTCGGCATAGTTTTCAACCTTCATTCTTACAAGGGGAATTTGAGATCGGGTATATAGGCCCTCTGACACTCTGACAACCTGTGTCGCTCGATCAAGCACCCGATAGGCGTCGGCGAACCGATTCTCACCGCGGTAGAGATCGGCCATCTCTATCAGAACAGGAACAAGCCGTGCGCTGTTATTGCCGAATTCCGATTCCAGTTCATTAAGGGCCACCAGACTGCGCTCCAACTGACTGCCGGCTTCGGGCAAACGCTGAGCGTAGCCGGCAGGACTCAGTAAAAGCACCAGAATCAGACCGCCGTTTTTAATCACACGATTCATATCTTGCAAAGCCTTTGCGTCAATTGCCTTAGCATTCCAGCCCCATTTACGCAGCTAGCCCGCGACTTTTTAACAGGTCAGCAATACACTGGCGCTCGTACGTTTCCTTCTTTACACTGTCTGCAATAACGTAGCTAACAATAGGCAACAGGCATGAACAAACTGTTAAGAACCGCGCTGACATCACTTCCACTCTTTATCTTGGGTTTCGGAGGGACGGCATTGGTTTATACGTCCGCTCAGGATCAAGTGGTTTATGAACTAAGAACGTATACGGCCACTCCGGGTAACCTCGACAATCTACATGCGAGATTTCGAGACCACACCACTCGCATCTTCAGCAAGCATGGGATGGAAGTCGTGGCCTACTGGACGCCTACGGACCCCGAAAAAGCCGAAGACACGTTGATTTACGTGCTGAAGCACAGCAGTCGGGAGGCCGCCGACGCCTCTTGGGCAGCATTTATTGCCGACCCTGAATGGACAGCAGTGGCAGAGGCATCCAATGCGAATGGTCCGATTCTCGGCGGGATCGAGCGTGAGTACATGATTGCAACGGATTACTCACCCCTTCAATAAAGCCACTCAAAGTCAGGACCGATTGGGGTTTCTGCTGGTTCTGTTGAGGGCCGCTTACTTGCATTCTCGGCGGAAGGATTTCCAAGCATTGCGCCGATTGGGCACGATGGCGGATCAGCCATAGGCCAGCTGCAGCAATTCCCTCACCGATTCGATTTGCGTAAACCAGTAGATCGCAGAAAATACGATGAAGGCTTGCGCCACAACTAGAGCCGCGGCCTGATCGTCTTTCATCTTAACCCCGTCTTTATCCTCTGAATTCGTGTCATCAGCCATGTGATTTGTCCGAAAGTTACTGAACTGATTGCATTCTCTGTTTTAGCCGCTGAAGCCAATCCATCGGCCGGTGGCAGCGACCATGAACCAAACCAGCATCGACGCCACCGCAACCATTTTGACCACAACAGGATTTAGACTTTGAATGTCATGGCTCAGCAGCGGCCGACGGACCTGGAAGTGGAACAGCATACCCGCTGAAAGGGCCAGCATTTTGAACCAGTAGACCGGGAGATAGTAAATTTTGGTCGCCACTCCGCAGGCCATGAAGATGCCGGTCGCAAGACAAATAGACAATCCGAAAACAAAAACCCGGTGGGTCCGCTCCACGACTGTCTGCATGGGCACATCAGTCAGGACCACCCCCAGCAATCGCCCATCACCCGCCAAAACGCAACCACCAAGCAAAGCCAAACCCAGCAAATGGACTGCTTCAACGAAGGCAAACGCAGCACCCCAGGTTTTACCGATAACACCAAACCAGGTAGTCTCCAACCACTCGAATACGGTAAGCAGCGACGGATAAACAGCATCCATAGCGCCACCGTAAGCAAGCGTCAATAACGCGAGCAGTGCCGCCACAGCAGTCAGAGTTCGTGGGTAGGAGGTAAACATTGTAGCTATCATCTCGTTTTTCCTATCTGCATCCTAGAACCGCGTCTGGCCATCCACACAGCCAGAAACGATATCAATAAGTGTGTTGGGACTAGTATCACAATCAAACCAGTCATAGGCAATAAACCGGCCGCACACCACAATAATTGACCAGAAACCGAGTGACAACATCGCACCCAGACGGATGCGACTGGGTGCTCTTGGCTCGATGTCCCATGTTGCTACCGACTCGTTCATACGCTTGTGAAAGAGGAAAGCATTCACCGCGCAAACCACGAGAAGCACCATCTTAAGTCGGAACCAGAGACTCTGAGAGGTGCGCACCGGCACGGCATAGAACAAGAGGATTCCGGTGATAAACATCACAACAAACCCGACTAACATCGGCAAATTAAGACGTTCGGCAATCCGACTGGCAGGAACGTCGGGCAGGGCCAAGCCCAACATACGTAGATCGATCAGAAACAGCATACCCAGACTCACCATTAGGGTGAGAACATGAGTTGACTCGACCCAATTGTACATATAGTAAGACTCGTGAAGCATTCTGCTCCACTCTGTGTCGTCCAACCATATCGCTAAGTTGTGTATAAGCTCATTCATTGCAGAGCTGTCCTCCCCTGATGGCGGTAGCGCGAGACAATACGGCCCAATTACCCATACTTCTCATACAAGCGCTGGACCCAGGTCTATGGCCACAACCGACTATCGCCTGAGCGCTTGAGTGTTTCTTGAATCCCCGATCGCCGATTAGACAAGGCCGCGAGTTTTTTCCCCACGTCTTCGGCGCAAATATGAACGATTGCAAGCCCGTCAAGACGAATTTGATTGTTATTTTGGCAGGATTGTTTCTTAGGCACGCCTGCGAACTTAGAATAACCCACTGCTTCAGTGAAAATCCAGCGAACCGTCAACTCGTTTGCTGCTTGCGGTACTCTGAAGGCGTTACGCCCATAATCTGTCTAAATGCGTTATTAAATGGCGTGATCGACTGATAGCCCACCGACAGGGCAATGGTCAACACAGGTACACCGTG
>JASMER010000006.1:17287-28841 GCA_030752195.1 Gammaproteobacteria bacterium | reverse complement strand
CGACAGTTTGCTGATACGCCTTCCCGGATCCCACAGATTAACGGATTCATTTCTCACTTCTCCGTCCTGCAGCAGTGTAAAGTTCACGCTCTCGCCGTATTCGAATTCCTGATTCAGTCGGTTGACAAGGTCTTGCGCTGACTGCAGATACCGGCCGTTGACCGCTAGTATCAGGCTGTCTTTTTGAATGTTCGAGGTGGTCAGTGGGCTGCCGGCGAATAATTCAATGACGCGCGCGACGGGAAGAACGCCCTGATCGGCAACCCTGACAAGCTCAGTTCGATAGCCTGCCCGGGTGGCGAGCGGGTCGGATCGGTACAGTTCGCGTGGTTCGGGAATTTCTGCAGCGGGAAAAGCTTCAACGGTGGTTTCGTAGACAACAGTGTCCCGGCGAATCTGGAAGAGGTATCGATTGCTCGCCGATGGCAGGCTCCGGAGCGCCTGAAGGCTGTCCGGATGATTAAGGTGCGTCTCGTCGATTTGAAGAATGACATCTCCAACCTCAATTCCGGCTTCGGCGGCAGGTGAATTGGCTGCAACTTCCCGCACCCGGACTCCTGGCAGGGACTGAATGTTGAAAAGAGAATCGCTCTCATTCGGGATCACATTAAGCCCAAAGTCAACTGTCCCGGTGCTCGTTGAGCGCCTAAGCTCGATCTCATCTGGTGAGAGTGTGATAGACGGCACTAAAATTTTTGGTTCAAAGCTGACGCAGGCGGTCAGAGGTAGCGTTAGCCAGAAGAAGCAGAACCGGAAGCAATTTTTCATAGTTTAAAGTTTACGTGTTTGCACAAAAATCAGGGATGCAGTAACCAGAACGAGTAAGGTGGGGATGGGTACCCAGTAATTGAGCTGTATGACCCTATCATCAATCAGTACATCAGAATAACCGCGTACCAGTCGGCTTACATCCTGCAGATAGGACTGATCGATCAGCGCAGGTTGAAAGCTCGCATAAAGATAGTAAGCATAATCACCCAGCATACCTTTGAAAATATCCATGGCGAGCGTGATACCGAGCGCCGAAACTACTGCCTGAGTTGCCGTATTGGCGAGGACAGAAAGCAGCAACCCGAGGGCAATCGCAGCCGGCAATGGAGTCAGTGCCAGTCGGAGGCCCAAGGTAATTTCGTCGCGAATTTCGGCTTCGCTGATCAGCTCAAAACCGTCTTCTACAACAGGGCCGAACTCCCACAGCAGCCCGCTCAGTAAATAGCTTGAGACGATCAAAATCCCCACTCCCATGAGTGCCAGAGCATGGAGCTGTAACAATTTTGACATCACAATCAAGCGGCGGCTGCTGCAGCGGATTAGCTGATGCCGCATTGTGCCGTTTTCCACTTCGGCGCTGAAGCTGTAAGCCGCTTGCGCAACCAGCAGCAGAAAAAGTAGTGTGATACCGGTATCAAGACCATCAACAAAATGTCCCCAGGCGTTGCTGGCGGTGACATCGTCAAAACTGACAGAATTCATCAGACCGTCTCTGGCGGCAGTTCCTGTATCTGCGATTTTTGACGCCATAAACTGAACAGCAGCTGCCGCTGAAGGTATAAATATCAGCAGTCGGGCGCCAAGTGCATAGCGTGCCACATAAAACTCACTGCGCAGGGCCTGCGTTAGGCTGGACAGGCTCATGAGTCTGATCCTTGTGTCAGCCGTCTGAACAGAACGCCGAGCGATGCGCGCTCGGTGGCCAGTTCATAGACGGGGATCCGGTGCTCCGCCAGGTGACTGTTTATTGCTGCGGCATTCATGACGTCTGAAGACACCCAGATTTCTTCATCCATTGTCCCCGGTTGACAGCTGATGCCTGAAATTGTCTGCAGCGCTGAGGCGGCGCCAACAGGATCATTGGTGCGAAGCCTGACCTTGTTGGTTTCTGAGCGCAGCAGTGCAGATTTTTGTCCGCTTCGAATGATCTTCCCCTCGTGAAGAATTGCCAGGTGACTGCAAATATCTTCCAGATAGGGAAGCTGATGGCTGGACAGCAGGAAGCTAGTGCCGCGTTCTTGATTGAGCGTCTTGATCAGCAACAGGACTTCGTCGACACCACCGGCATCAAGTCCGTTGAACGGCTCGTCCATAATCACCAGATCCGGCTCGGAAATCAGCGCATGCGCGATCGAAGCCCGGCGCTTGTTGCCCAGCGACAAGGTTTTTATCGGGAAATTGCTGAACTGGCACAGCCCGAGCAGCTTCTCGAGGTCTTTTGGATGCCGCCGCGATTGTTTGCTGAGTAAGCTGGCATGCTGGAGACATTGTCTGACGGTTAGGATAGGGTTAAGACTCGGTGAATCGAATACCGCCGTCACTTTGCCTTGGGCCGTACAGAGATCAGTCGGCACTAGTCCCAGCACCGAGACCTCGCCTTGGTCAAACCGCTGCAGACCGAGAATGCATTCCAGCGTGGTTGTTTTGCCGGAACCATTCAAACCCACCAGGCCCTGAATGCTCCCCGAGGTAAGCGTCAGATTTACGCCTTTAAGCACATCCAGATTACCATATGTTTTCTGGAGTCCAGAGATGAGAAGCGCAGGGGTCTGAGTGCTCATACTGTTTCTCGCAAAAATCTGGGCAAACGGAATGTTTTTGCTATGACCCCTGACCTGATTTCCTTTACGGGCTAGTTGACAAATAAATCCTCGACCTGAAGCTGCTGCACTGAGCCAAACTGTTCAAGCTCATCGACGTCGATAATCGATAAATCGCCAACGATTGAAATGAGTTTAGCTCGGTCTTTGACATGCTCTGTCTGAAATTCCAGAAGATCATCTAGTTCGGTTCGCTGCAGTTTCCGGTAGTTATCCCGTCGGGGGTCGCCTTCCAGTCCCTGGCGTTCCCAGGTACGAACGGCTCCAATTACTTCGCGGAAATTGAGTTTCGAAGTGCGGTACCGGTTCAGCATTGAATTGACAGACTCCTCAAATCGTTCTGAAGAACTGGGCATGTTGTCTATCAGGTCGATAAAGGCGGCGAGTGCATCGACCGTCTTGTCGGTTTGTGTGCCGATTGAGCCCATCATCAGATTTTCGGCATTGATCCGGCTGCCAGCCGAGTAGCGTGCCGAAGCCGAGTAGGCGAGGGCCCGGGCTTCGCGCAATTCTTGAAACACCACGCTGGACATGCCACTGCCGAAATAGCTGGTATAAAGGTTGGCCAGCAGACCGTCTTCCGAATCGTAGACGCCATCGGCGAATTCTATTCTGACCTGAGCTTGAGCGGTTTGCTGGTCGACAACCAGCACTTCCGAGGTGTCGATTGCACGCGTGCTTCGAAACCGGTACTCAGGTGTGTCTCGAAGATCATTGCTGAACTCATAGCTTCGACGCAGCGTTTCGACCAATTCTTCGAGCGGCATTGATCCGGTATAGGCTAGCGTGTGCTTGTAGTTGAGCAACTCGCCGGGCGCGTCCAGCAGGTCATCGAGGGCGGTGCCGAGGATTTCCTCGCTGCTCATGGCCTCCAGCATGGGCGAATCCTCACCGAAGCGGTTGTACATAAAAAGTGCTTGTGCGACAGCAGGGGGCGAGCTTTTTTGATCCTGCCGAGACTTGAGCAGGATGCTTTTCAACTGCCTGAGGGTCTGCACGTCCGCACTGGGGTTTCTGATCAGCTGCATCATCAGGTCGACTGAATTTTCAAACTGGGCATCCAGTCCCGAAACGGCGAAAGCGGAGCTGTTTTCTCCGGCGCCAAAGCGGAATTCCGTGCCCATGCGGTACCATTCTTTCTGTAATTCCTCGTTGCTCAGTGAGTCAGTGCCGGCAACATCCATCAATGCGGCCGCCAGTCCGAGTTGCTTGTTTGCTTCCGTTCCAACATCTACAGAAACGGAGAATGAGAACAGGTCATTGAGCGGATTTGGCGCATAGTACAGATCAACCCCGGGGGCGAATTCAATGATGCGGTAGTCACTGTCCATCTCTACGAAAGTTGGCTCGATTTCTTCGACCTGCATGGTCAAAATCTTAGAAGCAAATTCAGACTGCCTTGTCGGATCGATTGTTACCGGATCGATCTGGGGCTTTTCGACTTCCGGAACAACATGCTGGGCATCGACGCGGTAGACCGCGACGTAGTCATCGCCGAAGTATTTGTTGGCGACATCAACGACATCCTGCTTGGTAAGCTGTTCCATGCGGTCAATTTCAGCGATGTGATAGTCCCACTGCGCCCCCTCGATGAATGCCTGTCGCATCATGGAGACCCTTGCGGTATTGAATTCTAGGCTGGCTTTCTCGCTCTTAAGAAAGTCGTTAATGATTGCTGGGATGATCCACTCATCAAATTCGCCTGACTTGATGATCTCGAGCTGCTCCAGTAACAGGCGTTCAACTTCCTCAAGAGTCTGATCTTGTTTAGGTACTCCGTAAAGCGACTGTGAGCCAAAGTCATTGAGAAACAGAGGCGAAGAGCCTGCCTGTGAAACAAGCTGCTGTTGGTTTAGATTCAGATTGATCAAGCCTGCAGTCCTATTGTCCAGAATCATGTCAATCAGAATCAGCGCCTCTTTGTCCGCACTGCCGTTAGGGGCGGTACGAAACGCCAGCTGGACCTGTTCTTCACCCGGATATTGAACCGTGCGTCGCTCGGCGCCCTGCAGAGGCGGCTCTTGCCAGGGGCCGACTTCTGGGAACGGCTTGCGTTCCCAGTGGCCGAATTTTTCGGCGATCAGATTGATGGTTGCCTCGATGTCAATGTCACCACTGATGAATATTCCCATGTTGTTCGGCACATAGTAGGTGTCAAAGTAGTTCTGGATATATACCAGAGAGGGATTTTTCAGGTGCTCAACGGTCCCGATTGTCGGCTGCTGTCCATAGGGGTGCACTTTGTAGAGCAGTTCGTCCACGGCAGTCCCTATGATCCGGCCGCCATTGTCGAGAGTCCTGTTTTTCTCCTCGTAAACGGTTTCCAGTTCTGTGTGGAACAATCGGAAGACGGGATCTACAAATCTGTCTGCTTCTATTTCGGCCCACTGTGCTAGCCGGTTAGCAGGTAGCCCTACCTTGTATACTGTTTCCTCATACCAGGTGTGGGCATTCAGCCCACTGCCCCCCATGCCGTTGTACAGCTTGTCGATTTCATTGGGGACCGCATATTCCGCAGCTTGCTGCGCCTCAGTGTTGATTTCGGCATAAATCTCTGCACGCCTGGCAGGGTCGACTTCCTGAAAGTGTTCTTCATACAGCTCTACTATTCGGTCGAGGTGGGGCTTTTCAGCTTCGTAGTCGAGCGTTCCCAGGTTCTGATTGCCCTTAAATAGAAGATGCTCTAAGTAGTGCGCGAGACCCGTGGCGTCGGCAGGATCATGCTTGCTGCCAGCGCGCACGGCGATTTCAGCGTAAAATCGCGGCTCTTCGTGGTTTTCGGTGAGGAAAACTTGCAGTCCGTTGTCGAGCTCGAAAATATGGGCGTCGAGGGGATCTTCCGGATTGGGTTCGTTAATCCGCCTGTAGCCTGCCGCAGTGTTCTCTGTCGACGGGGCGGCGCCAGAGGAGCCGGTTGGAGTTTCTCCGCATCCTGCTAATGCGAGCAGTAGGACGGCGGTCAGCCAACAGGTGAATTTGGCTCTGGGCTCGGATTTTTGGGCAGTCGGCATGCGTACTCCTGATAAGTTCAAAGGGTCAGTCACTGGCTCTACAGCTCTGCTTCGTTCATTGATTGCGTGGTCATCAGTCCGGTGATTATCTGACCCAGAAACTTTTCCGCTTCCTGCATCTGCGAATCACTCAACAGTTGACTCAATTCCATTCTGGCATCCATTAATGCCTGCATTTGCCGCTGACTTTCATCGACGGCGTCCCGGTTAGATCTGCTAACCTGCTCCTGTCCGGCGCCCATATGACGCATCAGGATCTCAAGCACTATTTCCTGATTCGCCTCGTTCAGGCCTCCGGAAACACGTGCCAACTGGCGGGTAAAGTTGCTGCGTAACACACTCTCTTGAAAACTGGCTTCATACTCATCGAAGGTCTGCAGTTCCTGATCAGACAGTAGCTCAGTGACTTTGTCGCGCAAGTAGGCCGGCGAGGACAGTTCTTCCAGACTTACCGAAGACACAGCGCCGGAGGCTCGTTTGCGGCTTGCCTGGTTCCTCTCCAAAAATACGGTGGTTATGACAGAACCGATTTCTGCTTTACGTTCGGCGGTCGTATCCAGTGCGTCAAGAAAGCGCCCGTAGCGCATCTGCGCCTGCATTTCGGTCATCTGCCTTTGTGAATTGTCGACATATCCCGGTGGCGGGCCGCCCTGTGCGAGTGCGTTGCTGGCCAGTAGGAAAGTCCCGACTGTCAGCAGCAGTTCAATTCTTTTCATCGTTCACCTAAGACCGAAGCAGAGGTACTTATGGTAAGTAAAAATCAGTAAAAAACCTATGATTTACCCGTCCCTATGGCGAAGCCGCAAAAAACATGCTCAGAATCCCATCCAGCAAAGCCATTGCAGCAATTGTCAATCCCGTGCGTCCACCCATGCGTGAGGATGAAGATGGACCAGGAAACGGCTATGCTAAGGCCTCAGACAGGGCAATCTGATGCCAGCAACCTATCGACGGCGACGGATACCGAATTGGGCGCGCGTAGCCACGTCTTCAGGGCTATCCGCAGTGGGTATTTCAAAACTTCGGTTCCTCTGCCGCGGTGTTGGGTTTTGTATCGAATTTCGGGGGTGAATTAAGTGCGGAGGAAAACAGGAATGCGCAGACAAAACCGGCCGGTAGGGGCATTGATTGTGCTGACCCTCGCACTGACCGCGATGGCAGAGGCGCAGGAGAGCCAGAACCAGGTCTGGGCAAATTACGATGAGTCCGGTGACCTAGCGCGTCTGGCTGAACTAGACGATGCCCGCATGCACTACCAATTACTCCGCTCCGGCATGCAGACCCCAGGCAGTTTGTGGGCCAGTCTGAACGACGAAATCAATGGACTGGCGCCGGCGCGTTATCGGGCACTCGAGCCGCTGGTGGTGGAATCTTCGATTGCCGAACTGCAGGAAATGATTGATGCTGGAAATCTCAGTTACGAAGAGCTTACGCTGTTCTATTTATCGCGCATTCGCGAAACAGAGGGAGACCCTGCCAGATATCTGAATGCCGTGGTCAGCCTAAACCCTGCGTCTGTCGAGAGAGCGCGGGCACTCGATCTTGCACGACGTGCTGCTCCCGACACTGCGCGAGACCCCATTTATGGCATGCCGATTCTGTTGAAGGACAACATCAACGCGGCTGGAGTGGCGACCACTGCCGGAGCTGTCGCGCTGCAGAACAACTTTGCTGACGATGCGTTCATTGTCGAGAAATTGCTGGATAAAGGAGCAGTCATTCTTGGTAAAGCCAACTTGAGTGAATGGGCTTATTTTTTCTGTGATGACTGTCCGTCCGGGTGGAGTGCCATGGGCGGTCAGACTCTGAATCCGTATGGCAGATTGCGGTTTAACACAGGTGGCTCCAGTTCTGGCAGCGGCGCGTCAATTGCAGCGAATTACGCGGCGGCAGCGGTAGGCTCAGAGACTTCCGGCTCCATTCTTTCACCTTCAAGTGCCAATTCTCTGGTGGGTTTGAAGCCGACAACCGGCTCTCTGAGTCGCACTGGCGTGGTGCCGATATCTGGCAGTCTTGATACCACCGGGCCAATGGCTCGTTCAGTGGCCGATGTCATTATTCTGTTCAATGGCATGACCGGATATGACCAGCGAGATACCGCGATGCCCATGATGAGCGACGACCTGCAGTTGGAGTATCGCGATCAGTCGATGGCAGGCTTGCGTCTAGGAGCTCCTGAACGCTATCTGGACAATGAGCTGTTCTTGAAGGCGCTCAGGCTGTTATCGGCTGACGAGGCCGCTATTGTCGAGATTAGCTTGCCCGAAATCGATACTCAGGGATTCGGTACACTGCTGGGGCGGGAAATGGTGAGAGACCTTGCTCTTTATCTAAAAGATCATGCATCCCCTATGGTCATGATTGATTCTGTAGATGATCTGCACGGGTTTAACCTCCAACGCCCGGATTTGAGAATGCCCTACGGCCAGGCGGAGGTTGATCGCATGATTGAGCTGGACATCGGTCCAGCGGAGCTGGAAACGCTCCGTGACAGTCTTCAGAGCGGCGCTCGGGCTGCAATGGAAGCCCTGTTCGCCGGCAGTGATCTCGATCTGATGTTGAGTATGGATAATCGCAATGCGGCATTCGCTGCGCTCGCAAATTATCCGGCGCTCACGGTTCCGCTTGGCTATTCGGACAGTGGCAGGCCGGTGAATCTGACTTTGTTTGCACCACCTTTTCAGGAGCAGTTACTCGTAGATGTGGGCGGAAGGTTCGAGCGTCTTGCAGACGCCAGACGGACGCCTGCTGATTATCCTTGAGTTGAGGTATGCTTCGCGTCGGACACAGAAGTCAATCGGCAGGTCAGCGCTTTGATGCGCTGTTGGCACTGCGGCCCTGCTGAACAGCTGAGCGTCTTTAACCGAATTCAAGCGTGGCGAACCGGGAGTAAGCATGGGCAATACCGCGAAAAATAGGAGTATTACACAGACATGGTTTGCGATTGCGCTGTGGAAACGCATCCTAACGGCGATGGTGGTTGGTGCATTACTGGGTAGCTTGTGGGGTCCCGGCGCGGAGGCGCTTGGTTGGATCGGAGATCTCTTTATCCGGCTGATACGCATGATCGTTGTGCCGCTTGTCTTTGTGACCATTGTGTCCGGCGTGGTCTCGATGGGCGATCCTTCCAAACTCGGTTCATTAGGAGTCAAGACTCTGATTCTGTATATGCTGACCACGCTGGGTGCCATCACAATCGGGCTTATTCTGGCGGTCTTTCTTCAGCCTGGCGTCGGGGTTGATTTGACTGGGGCACCTGCATCAACCCTTCAGGAAACTGTTCCCTTGTCGGAACGTCTGATTTCGATTGTGCCGGAAAATCCGATCGCTGCTTTAGCAGAAGGCAATATCCTTGCCATCATATTTTTCGCTATTCTGATCGGTGTGGGTCTGCTGTCAGTCGGAGAGTCTGGCAAACCAGTGGCGGATTTCATGGATGCATCAAGCGAGGTGGTACTGCGTATTACGCACTGGATCATGGAAATCGCCCCATTCGGCGTGTTGGCTCTGATTGCGAGAGTGACCGGCGCTCAGGGTTTTGATGCGCTGCTCAATGCTGTAGTGCTGGCAATCACGGTATTGATCGCCTGTGCCGCCCACCTCGTGCTCACCCACGGGGTTCTTATCATGCAGCTGATGTTGAAACTCTCGCCCATCAATTTCTTTCGCGGTGCTCGGGAGGCAATGCTGGTCGCGTTTTCTACGTCATCTAGTGCAGCGACGCTGCCGGTCTCCATGTCGGCTGCAGAGGACAATCTTGGGGTGAAGCCAGTGGTCGCCTCAACGGTGCTGCCGCTTGGCGCTACCATCAACATGGATGGCACTGCTTTGTATGTTGGTATTGTGTCAGTCTTCGCAGCGCAGGCCTTCGGCATAGACTTGACGCTGACGGATTATCTGATCATGGCGGGAACGACGACACTGGTTTCGGTCGGTACGGCCGCTGTGCCGAGCGCGTCCCTGTTCCTGATGGCGGCGGTAATGGAGACCATTGGCATGACTGCGCAGCAGATAGCTGTGACGGTAGGATTTATTTTCATCATTGACCGGCCGCTGGATATGTTGCGCACTTCGATCAATATCGCGGGCGACCTTGCGGTATCGACAGCGGTTGCTACCTGGGAAGGGGAGTTTGACCGTGAAGTATTCGATCGGCCGCTGAATTCCTGACAGGCACTGATCAGTTCGGCGCTATAACGGTGCCCGCGCGGTTGTCCGGGCCGCCTGATAAAGCGGCGCGGGACAACTGACGCTGCTGCTCACGCTCTTCCTGAAAGCTGTCGAACACTTCGAGTTCTGTCTCATCCAGAAAATAAGAAACGGCCTCTCGCTGCGCCGAGGGGGAGTTGAGGGCGAAAAGCTCCCGGCGGATTGAGCGACGACCCTCCGGGTTGCCAACGTTTTCCTCGATGATCTCGCGGCGAGCGCGATTGTTTTCCGTTATCTGGCTTATCAAAGAGTCGACGATTTCCTCCATTCTCTGGTCTGAGACGTCAAGCGCCTGCAAAAATCCGCCGTAATTGCTCTGTAAGCTCATGATTTCCCGCAGTTCCTCCTGTTCGAGACTGGCCAGCTGCTTAAGTATGCGGGTTGGGGTCGGTAGAGCGTTTTCCTGATGTTGGCGTTCTACTTCTCGTATGACTCTCTGGCGAATCTGCTGCTCGATGCGTGAGAGATCAGGGCTGATCTGTTCCTGCGCCAGCGCGAGCTCATTATTCAGCGCTGCGGCAGTCTCCTGACTGGTTCTGAGTTCCCGGTTCAGGCTGGCAATCTGTGTCTCGTAGTTGATGCGCTGCTCTGCAAATTTATCCAGCTCTGCGCGCATCTCGTCCATAAGCGTCTGAACCCGCCCCAACTGATCGCTTTCTATCCGAGATTGCAAGTAAAACTGAAAGGCCATTGAGATTGCAATGAGCAGCAGCGCGAGACCGCCGGCCAATGCCGGTTTGCCCCGTGGTTTGGAGTGCTCTTCCTGCATCGGTCGTCGTGTGTGCATCATGTCCTCGGTGTCAAATGGATCGTCTGCTCTGAAGCGCGACGACTGTCTCAGAATGTGTAGGTCAGGGTGATACCCAGACGAAGGTCTTCGTCAAAGAAAGTCAGAAACGAACCGGCTTTGGCGGAAATGCTGATGATTTGCGAGCTGACCGACCAATTGTCATCAATGGTGTAGTCCAGTCCCGTAAACACTAGCAGGGACTGTGCTGACAGGTCTCCCTGCAGGGTCGCTGAGAAATTGAGATCGCCATTTCTCAGGGCGTTGCTATAGCGGACCAGCCAGCTGCCGAAAACGCCGTCGTTGGTCAGCGCCTGTCCGGGCAACAACCCCTCGTCTTCATCGAGCAGGGTCTGAGCCTGAATGCCCAGGCTGACGTTCTGCTCGTTGTCGATAGCATATTCAAAACCGAAAGACGTGCCCAACTGATCCTTTCGAAGGTTGATCGGAGCGGAAAGTGAACTGGTCCCGGGAAAGGCAAAGCTGTCTGCGAGAATGTTATGGCTGAAGGCGAGATCAAAGTTGAGCAGGACTTTACCTATCGCCCGATTTGCACTGAAACCCAACAGGAAAAAATCGTTAATATCAGGCCGTGCATCCGGTGTGTCGGACAGGGGCGGGTCGTACCGCAGCTGATTCTCATATAGGTAGGCCGCCATGAGCGCGATGTCGCTGCCTTCAAACGATTTCTTCCATTGCGTGCCGGCTTCAATCAGGACCTTCCCATCACGATCGTAGTCCGGCAAGTTGAAACCGGGGTCAAAAAACAGGGGGCTGCCGCGTATTGGGGCCGGATTGAACTCGGGATAGAGGTTGACGAAGGTCGACAGACTGCTGCTATTGGCTGAATCGAAATAATCCCAGACCAGCATGGCCTGACTCAGGCGGGCGTCTTCGATGTCGATGATCGTAAAATCGCGAAACTCGCTGTTGTTGATGATATCGAGTACGGAGTT
>JASMER010000006.1:0-17277 GCA_030752195.1 Gammaproteobacteria bacterium | reverse complement strand
CCCCAGACAACCGTCTGACGACCGAGTTTAAAGCTGTGCTTGCCGCTGCTGCGCTGGATAAACAGATCGTTCAGCTGTCCCTCGGTCTCCACAGCGTCCCCGTTGCTAACAAATTCATAATCCTGATTCCAGTAAATACGGTACCACATGCTTCCCTGCAGCACCCAGCCCGGGGCAAAAGCGTTCTGGTAGCGGATGTTGAACTGCAGCCGATTGGTCTCTAGATCGGCTTCCTTGGGAAAGCTGCCGAAGGGTCCCAGATCGATTGCGTGATTGTTGGCTTGCCCGGAGGTAGACTGGCTTACGCGGATGGTGAAATCTTCAAACCACTCAGCAGTCGGAGATTTTTCGCTCTCTTCCTCGAAGGCGCCAATGAAAATGTCTTCATCAAAGCCGAAGTCGATGCCGGGATCAAAGCTGACATCGGGATCAAGGATCAGGGGTTCATCCTGACTAGCCAGCAGCAATGCAGGGTAGTTTAGCGAGGCCAGAGCAAGGGCCATTCCGGCGATTCGCAGAAGAACCATAACAAAGGAATCAATCGATCTGCTGCCTGAGCTTCTCCAACTCAGTTTCCCGAAATGCGACGTCTGTGAGCGTGCGTGTGGTCAGAAATTCATCTTCGACCTCAACATCCGTATAGATTTCAAGAAACGCCATGTTTGAGAGGCGGTTGCTGACCAGATTCATCATGGTGAGTGAGCGGGCCATCCAGATATCGTTGACCAACTCTACCCGTGAAGCCAGCAGTCGTTTGATCTCATTGTCGTACTGGTCAAACATTTCGACTCGCAGCACGACAAAACGCTCTTTGTCGACGTAATTTACGGTTCTGGAGTAGCGCGATTTCAGGGCGCGCTGGGCGTTAGGGATTAGCTCGATCTTCCACACCTCCCGGCCCGACTCTGTCGTTTCATCAAGTATGTTGATTTCGTACTCTCCCAGTTTGCCTGTGTCGGTGTCTTCGGTGGTGAACTCGGAACCGAACACTGAGGCGGGTTCTGCATCGTCGTCAGAGTTCCCGCTTGCTATACGCTTTACGCGGCCGAGGGCTGAGAGATATAGCCAGGTTTCGTTGTCGCGCTGGGTGTCGTCGTAGGAAAAAGAGAGCATCCCGACGCCCCGCTCCGCCGCGGGTTCCTGAACGATGGTGACGTTTTTCGAATCCTTGCCGTCTTCACCGTAGTTCTTGCCCACTGATTCCAGTGACTTTATTCGGGGGCGCTCGGCGCAGGTAATACGATTGTCTTTAATGCCGAACCGACAAGTGGACAGCTGCATGCGGTTGAACGCTGAGTCCGAAGTCGCTCGCTGACTATCCTCCACCCGTTCCATGATTTCCAGTCCTGAAAGATCTTGGGCAGACGCCGGCGCGCCGAAAACATTCCATACGAGTATGATCCAGAGAAGTCGCTGAGAGGTCATGCAATTTTCTCCCTGAAATGAATTCGGGTGTCCGCGTCTTTCACGCCAAAGGTCGGTTTGAAGATGATAATCATGGCCGGTATCAGAAACAAATCACATAGCAGGGCAACAAAGATTGCTGCCGAGCCGAAAAAGCCCATTTTGGCCATGCCAAGATAATCAGAGAAGCTGAGCAGGGCAAAACCCAGGCCCAGCACCATAGTGGTGAACATCACCGCCTGACCCACATCGCGAATAGTGGATACCAGGCTTTCACTGATGCTGCCGGTCCGAATCAGCTCCACCCGGTAATGCGTCATGAAATGAATCGTATCATCCACTGCTATGCCAATGATCAGTGGCGCGATTAACAGGGTATCTGTATCCAGGGCAATACCCAGAAGACCCATAAGGCCGAAGCCGAGTAGTGCAGGAATCATGTTCGGGATCATCGCCATGAGTCCGCCCTGGAGGGAGCCGAGCGTTATGATCATGATGACACTGATGACTGCAATGGCGAAAGTAAAGCTGGAGAACTGCGAATTGGCCACCTCGTCTGCCATGCGCATCAGCAGGGCCATCGAGCCGGTCAGGTAGACTTCCAGCTCAGGGAATTCGGATTCAAGTGGGCCGAATACTTCATCGATTTCCTGTGAGATTTCCTCGAAAAAGCGCTGGTATTGATAGCTTCCGGCGTTGTAAATGTTCAGTGAAATATGGGAGCGGCTGTAGTCGTCCGAAACCAGTGCCCGGCGGTCCTCGGGGTTTGCGCTGTTGAACAAATAGAGAAGCTGGGAAATCATCTGATCATCATCTGGCACCCGATAATAGGCCGGATCATCATCGCTCATGATCTTATAGGTGTCCTTAACAATATTGGCTAGTGAATTGGTGCGGGTAACCTGATCGGAATAGCTGGTCTCAATGCGGCTCTGCAGTTGATCCATGGCCTGCAACAGGCGCGGATTGTAGAGTCCGTCGGACGTGTGGGTATCAACCATGATCACCATGGACATGGCGCCGGCCATATTTTCGTCAACCGTTTCGTAGGCAACCCGGATAGCGCTGCCCTCTTTGGTGAGTTCAGTCATGTTGGAGTCGATGCGAATTAGCGTCATGCCATAGGAGCAGAGCGCGAATAGGCCTGCGAACACGCTCAGCACCAGCCAGGGGCGTCGTGCTACAAAGTTTGGTACTGCTGAGAGAATAGCCAGTTGCCAGTTGACCACAATATATGTCAGCAGTGAGATAACCGTGATATACATGCCGACCCATGGCCCAAGCATTAAATACATGGCGACGATATAGATGAGGGCCGCGCCTATCTTGGTGCTGTTTCTGAGCTCGTGCCAGAGAGCCCCTATTCTGTCGGCCAGGCTGGCATCGTCAGCTTCCGGTGCGCCAGGGTGCCAGAGATCGAGGAGAATGGGCAGCAAGACGAGGGTAAAAAAGAAGGCCAACACGACCCCAAAGGCAGACATCATGCCGAAGACCTGAATAGGCACCAGCTCTGAAGTGGTCAGGGCCAGAACGCCAGCCATGGTTGTGATTGTTGTCACCAAGATAGCCAACCCTGTCTTGCCGTAGGATTTGGACAAGGCGTCGTAGTGGTCATCACCCTTGCGTCGAAAGCCGAAATAGGCGCTCATCACGTGAACGCAATCAGCAATCCCGACTGCAAACACCAGCATTACGGTCAAGGCAATCATCTGCGAGATGGTCACACCTAACCACACCGTGAGACCCCAGGTCCATGTCATGCTCGCAGCGATGGTTACCATTGGCCATAGGACCGCGCTGAAGCTTCTGAACAGGGTATAAAGCAGCAAGGTGAAGATCAGCACCATCACCAGACCCAGAACCTGCATTTGGGTCAGCACGTCCATCATGAATTCCATCATAGGCGGGTTACCTACGGGAAAGAACTCAAATTGTTCATCGTATTTCTGATACAGCGCCTTGGTCATGAGATGAAAGTTGGTGTAACCCAACATGTCCACTGGCTCGAATGAGACTTCCTGAATTTGCGCAGACTCATCGAATTCAAGATCGAAGCTGTCATCAGGGGAAAAGGCATCAAAGTCGACGAAGCTGTCATCCAGCACGATGTCAGTGGCGTTTACCGCTGGTTCATAGCCCTCGATGGGCTGGGCACCAAAATCGGTTTGTATCATCACGGCGCCGTAGCGGGCATCAGCCGAATAGAACGCCAGCAGATAATCCTGCTGATTCAGGGCGCGTGCTTTTATCGCCGCGAGTTCGTCATCGGATGCGGGAAGTTGTTCTGGCACCAGCCTATTGGAGAGCAGCGTGTCCCCCCGATTTTCCTGGAAGCGTAGATTGGCGATCGACTGCACGCGTCGCACATGATTCAACTCATCAAAATCGAGATTGATGCCGTTGATCGCGTCGGGGTAATCTTCTGTGCGCAGTTGCTGCCAGTAGCGAAGGTCATTGGTTAACTGCTGTATAGCCAGCAGAGATTCTCTCGAAAAAACATCACCGTCCTTGGCCCGGTACACCAAAAATACCGAATCATCGCTGCCAAACTGGCGGCGATATTCATTGAGCGCCAGCATTGACGGATCTGCTTGATCTAGAAAGCCGTCAGTAGTCATGTCGAGTTCGGTGCGGGTAAAAATCCCCCACACCATGAGCAGACTGATAACTACCAGGCCGGTAAGTACAAAATGCTTGTAGCGCAGGACCCGGTTGGGGACTTGGGCGAAAGCGTCACTCAGCGCGATAAGCAATTTTTCCATATTTCAGATTCCAGCGTTGACCGGCAGAGCTCCACAGAGCGGAGCTCACCAAACAAGCTCTACGTGACTCCTTCTGTCGATTGAATTGTCGTGATGCTAATCAAATCTTTGTCACTTGGACTGCCAAGGGTCATACCAGGATGCCCCCTAAAAGGTCTGTCTGATCAGGGGCAGCGGTAGACTGCGAAACTCTGTTTCCCAGCAGAAGCCGCTGTCATCGGAACAATAGCGTTGCCACCCATATCCCCCGCTTCGTTTCTCGCAAGGGTCAAAAGTTCATCTTCCTGACGCGAGGTATTGCGCTCGATTAACAGCAGTCTGTCCAGGGTCGTCGAGCTCGCGCGGCCGAGCGACTGGCAGGCGCCTATCTGCCCTTCAGAGCGAACCTCTACCTGCTGTCCGAGACCTGTCAGCTGTACCCAACTGCCGCATGAGGCCAGCAGCAGTGGCAGGCATAAAAATTTCAGCAGGTGACTCACGGAGACTTGGCTGTCCAATTGCGCTTTCGATTGATTGGCGACCTTCCTGATGTTTAGGCAGGACTCTTACCTCTGGCAGATATGTTACCATCCTGTACAAATTTGTCGCTGTTTTTATTGGCGCTCGGACCAGCCTCATCGCTGCTCCGGGCAGGAGGCAGGCATTTGACGGACACCAAGGGCTCGCCTCTGTGCGAGCAACTCACAGCCATTGTCGGATCAGCCGGTTTTCTCGAAGGAGAGGACATCGAGCGGAAAAATTTCAAGGATTGGATGGGTGCCCGTGCAATTCGTCCACCTTTGTTATTGCGTCCCGACTCCACGTCGCAAGTGTCCCAGATTCTTGCGCTGTGTCACGCAGAAAAGCAGCCGATTGCGCCTCAGGGTGGAATGACTGGATTGGTATCAGCCGCTGCTCCGTTGGAAGGGGAAATCGCTCTGAGCTTAGAGCGGATGAAATCAGTTATAGAAGTTGATCCAGTAACCGCGACGATGACGGTTGAGGCAGGGGTTGAGCTGCAAACAATTCAGGAGCAGGCTGATGCCCATGGCTTGCTCTTCCCGCTCGATCTGGGCGCTCGTGGCAGCTGCACTATTGGCGGTAATCTTTCGACGAATGCAGGTGGTAATCGGGTTATCAGATATGGAATGACCAGAGATCTGGTAATTGGTGTGGAGGCGGTGCTAGCGGACGGCACCGTCATTGACGGCCTGCACAAGCTGAGGAAAAACAATACGGGGTATGACCTCAAGCAGCTGTTCATCGGCAGCGAGGGGACGCTGGGCGTGATTACCCGGGCTGTTCTGAAGCTGTCGGCGAAACCGAGCAGCCAGTCGGTCGCGCTATGCGGGGTGAGGGATTTTTCCGAAGTGTCGCGCTTACTTATGCATATGCAGTCGGAGTTAGGTGCCAATCTTTCCGCCTACGAAGTGATCTGGAACAACGCGTACCGGCTCATTGACGAAAAGGTCAATCACATCACTGTTCCTTTGTCTTTGGAATATAATTTCTACGTGCTGATCGAAAGCATGGGTAACAATCCGGATACAGATGGCGAGCAGTTTGTCAGCTCGCTTGCCTCAGCCAGTGAATCCGGTTTGGTGGCAGAGGCCATCATCGCTGATTCTGATGTTAAGATAGCCAATCTCTGGGCAGTCAGAGACGGGGCCGCAGAGGTGATGGGAATTGGCTTCATGCATGCTTATGATGTGAGTCTTGATATCGCTGATATGGGCTATTTTGGTGACGAAGTAGAGCGACGATTGCGGGCGTCATGGCCGGACGCCAAGATGGGGCTATTCGGGCACATAGGTGACGGTAACGTTCATATCATCATCAATGTCGGGCCCGAGACGAAATCCTTGCATCTTGAAATTGACACGATTATTTACCAGTTGATACAGGAATTGGATGGTTCAGTCTCTGCTGAGCATGGTATTGGTCTTATGAAGAAACCGTTTCTCGCTCACAGTCGGAGTGAAGCAGAAATTGCCCTCATGAGAACTTTGAAACAGGCATTAGATCCCAGAGGAATTCTCAATCCGGGCAGGATTATAAACTAGAAGAGCACAGAGGAAATCATGGCTTACAGTAAGCTGGAAGGTAAAAATGTTGTAATCATTGGTGGCACCGCGGGAATTGGTCTCGCTGCCGCAAAGATGGCTGCTGATCAGGGCGCCAAGGTCTGGGCGGCCGGAAGGTCGGAGTCGCACATTGAAACAGCCAGGCAGGTATGCGAAGGCAGCTTTGAAGTCAGACAGGCTGACACCCATGATGCTGAAGCACTCGATGCGATTTTTAGAGAAGTAGGCAAAATAGATCACCTGGTATCTGCCGCTGTGGGTGGTGAGCGAACACTGAAACCTTTTCTGCAGCAAACTCAGGAGCAGTTCCAGGCCGCCTACGACAAGCTCTGGGGTTACTGTAACGTGGTGCGAGTTGGAGCCCCTTATCTGCAAGATGATGGAGCCATTACCTTAGTCAGCGGCTCTCCGGCACGCAAAGTGGCAGTAGGGCAGTCACCCTTGAGCTGTGTAGGTGCTTCTGTTGAAAATCTGGTGCGCTGTCTTGCTCTTGAGTTAGCGCCGATTCGGGTTAATGTGGTCTCCCCGGGCACAATTAATACTGCCATGTTTGACCACTTTGGTGACAAGAAGGAAGAAACCTTGCAGGGGATGACGCAATCTCACCTAATTAAGCGAGCGGGTTCATCTGAGGAAGTGGCGGCGGGTATTTTGTTCGTCATGCAGAATGAATTTGTGACTGGGACGACAGTTGACGTTGATGGCGGGCGATTGCTGAGTTAGGGGTTTCCAGCGGCCGGGTGAACGGTAAGACAATCTCAGTGGAACAGAGGCGTAAAGGAGTCGGTAGTGAGTGAAGCGGCAGCAGATCTGGCAACAGATCCAGAATTGAATCTAATTGATGCGATCTATGCACGGCGTTCGGTCCGTGGTTATCTGGATCGCGAAGTGCCCCGGAAAGTGCTTGATCGGATTTTTGAAATTGCCCAGCAATCGCCCTCGAACTGCAATGTCCAGCCGTGGAAAGTATACGTCGCGACCGGCGCGCTCAAGGACCGCCTGCGGGATCAGATGGTTGCGAATACCGCCTCCAGGGTGCCGCCCAATCCTGATTATGAGTATCGGGGTGATTTCGTCGATGAGTACAGAAAGCGGCAGGTAGAATGCGCGGTTGCGCTTTATTCCAATATGGGTATCGAACGGGGAGATAAAGATGGAAGAATGCGCGCTGTCTTGCGAAATTTTGAATTCTTCGACGCGCCTTACATTGCATTTGTTGGGATGGATCAGAAGTTTGGGACTACGGTTGCCATCGACGTCGGGATGTGGGCACAAACGCTGATGTTGACCATGGTGGCGTTCGGCCTGCACAGCTGCCCGATGGGAACCATGCGCAATTATCCTGACATGGTCCGGGAAGCCTTTGGGATCGAGGATGGCACAAAAATTCTGTTTGGCATCAGTTTTGGTTACGAGGACCAGACAGTGGCAGCCAATGCGACCCGAACGACCCGCGATCCGATCTCAGCCAACGTGGTAATAAAGTCAAGCTAGACGACTCACGAGTTCCAAACCTGTCGTCCTACTCTACAATCTTGATAATGTGCTTGTTGATGAATGCTCTGCGCTGATCGGTCAAACCGGTCTATATAAGGCAATCAACACCTACAACGAGACCAACACCATCGAGGTGATCGGGCAGTACAATCGGGGTTTCGGCATGCTGACCAATCGGCTTTCCTGTGTCATTACGGGTTGGAATCGGTGCAAGAAACCCAGGGACCAGCTGCTATTCAGCATGCGAGCGCAGTAAAAATGCAGTGCTCTGCGAAGCGCCACGCCCGTGATATTGATTGCTGAAGATCACAGACATGACTTGCAAGAACTGGCCCTGGATCCGACGGAGGGTTATGTGTCAGCCTATCTTCATGTTGATGACTTTCAGGCACACATCAGTGACACGCTGCACAAAATCGTATTTGGCAACAGTGCTCATGAAATGAATGCGATAGCCTACGCAAAACTACAGCATGAGACTGCTGGCCGTAAGTAAAAGAGTGCGTTGAAATGCAGCCGCGACATGGCTCTATGCGGACCGCATCATGCAGAACACATTGAGCTTGTTCCCTTCAAGATCACGGAAATAGCCGGCATAAAACGATTCTCCTCTTGGGCCGGACGGCCCCTCACATGTTCCGCCCAGTTCGATGGCTTTGCGATACACCGCGTCGACTGTGGCCGGCGTGTCCGCTGCCAGCGCAACCATTGTCCCGTTGCCCGTAGTCGCCGGTTGACCATTGTATGGAGCAGTGAGCGATAGCGCCGTTGTCTGCGCATTAACAGCCCATGCGATGAAACCCTTCATTTCCATAAATCGCGTCGCCCCGAGTTCTGCCAGCAAGGCATCGTAAAATTCGGCGGCCCGATTCAGATTATTAGTGCCGAGTGTCACATATCCGATCATGGCTTTGGTCCTTTCTTTGTGAGTAACATTCTCTGATTGTTGAGCTGCATATAGCGAAAGCAGTTTCGCGTGTGGTCGTTGATCATGCCTGTTGCTTGCATGAATGCGTAGCAAATTGTGCTGCCCACGAATTTAAACCCTCGGCGTTTGAGGTCTTTGGACATGGCGTCACTCAGGGCTGTAGAGGCGGGGACGCTTTCCCTGTTTCTGCGCTTGCCATCCATCGGGCAGCCGCCGACGAAGGACCAGATATACGCGCTGAAACTGCCGAATTCGCTCTGCACTGCCCGACATGCCTGAGCATTGGACCGAATCGCATATAGCTTAAGCCGATTCCTCACCAGCCCGCGGTCCTGAAGCAAACGCTCCAGGGTCCGGTCCTGCATGCGTGCGACCCGATCAATATCAAAATGCCTAAAGCAGGTTCGATAACGTGCCCGCTTCTTGAGGATGGTGATCCAGCTTAGACCAGCCTGTTGCCCTTCGAGACAAAGGCATTCGAACAGTGCTCGGTCTTCATACACCGGTACGCCCCATTCCCGATCGTGGTATTCGATATAATCCGGATCTGTGCCGGGCCACCAGCAGCGTGCGGTCATGGTATCATGGGCTCCTGAGTCGGACTTGGTGGACACGACGTCAGCAGTATCAGCGACTTAAGCGTTGTCGGCAATGTCTTTCTGCCAACCGGTAGCTCAGCCGCAGGGATTCCGTTAGGCCTTATCTTGCCAGAGGCTGCGGGTAACAATCTGGCGGAGTCACGGACACACCTTTGCATCTCAACCACTGGGCTGGTTAGTAACAAACAATTACATCTAAGCGCTTCAGCCCAGATTTGGGCGATTGCTATGCTTCACCCCTTGAAAAGCGGCGTTGAAAGAGCAGTCGCAGTAATGATCAGGGACAGGAAAGCGGATGTTCGATTTCACTCGAAAACAGGCCCTCTGTGCGGGCCTAAGTGTTCTATTTATCGGATTTGTTGGTCAGGCTGAATCTCAGACCCTCAGCTCTCAGTCCGTACGTCCGACCGCGCAAGCCGCTCGGTTGAATACCCTGCCGACGATTGACGGCGAAGTGCTGGGCGATGCAGCCTGGGAAGCCGTAGCGCCCATCGGTGGATTCACCCAAACCAGGCCGAATGAAGGTCAGCCGGCTACTCAGAGAACGGAAGTTTTTGTCGGCTACGGCGAAGGGACTCTGTACATTGCTGTAATGGCATACGATGACAATCCCAAGGCGATCCTGGTCACTGACAGTCGTCGGGATTCGCCTCTGGATGATACAGACAGTTTCCGCGTGATTATCGATGGACTACTGGACCGACAGAACGGTTACGTCTTCGGTACGAATCCTTCCGGCATGGAGTTTGATGCTCAGGTGATAAATGAAGGAGGCAGAGGTGGCTTCGGAGGTCGCGGAGGCGGAGCGGGTGGCTTTAATCTGAATTGGGATACAACCTGGGAGGTGGAAGCTCAGATTACAGATCAGGGCTGGAGTGCAGAATTTGCGATTCCGTTTTTGGCGCTGCGTTACGGTTCCGGCGATTCCCAGACCTGGGGTATCAATTTTCAGCGCAATATCCGTCGCAATAACGAAGAGTCCTACTGGGCACCGCTGGATCGAAACTTCAATCTCAATCGTGTATCCGAGGCCGGATATATCGAAGGGATTGAAGTCCCCAGTCAGCGCCTGCTCCAGTTTACCCCCTACGCGCTTAGCTTGAGTGAGCGCGGCGGTCAGTTGACCACAGCCCAATCCAGAGAGGAATACGGCATCGACGTGAAATGGGGAATCACTCCGAGCCTGACGCTTGATGCCACGGTGAATACAGATTTTGCTCAGGTTGAAGTCGATGACATTCAAGTGAATCTCGACCGATTCAGCCTGTTTTTTCCGGAAAAACGACCTTTTTTCCTGGAAAATGCCGGCCAGTTTGCCATCGGTAACCCGCGGGAAGTCGAACTCTTTTTCAGCCGCCGCATCGGCATCAATCGTGGCACACAATTCCCCATCGAAGCAGGTGCCCGCCTCACCGGCAAGCTTGGCAGCAGCACCAACGTGGGGTTTCTTAGCATGCGAACGGAAGGTATTGACGGTGTAGTCCCGGGCAATGACTTTTCGGTTGTCCGCCTTAACCAGGAACTGCCTAACCGCTCTGCGATCGGCATGATGTTCGTGGAAAGACAAGGAGATGGGTCAATCAACGGCAATTCCGCTGCAGATTTCAATCGAACCTATGCGATAGACGGTCGTTGGGGGATTGGTGACTACACTGTGTTTCGCAGTTGGATTTCGCAGACTGAAACTCCAGGGGTCAGTGGGGACGACATGGCCGGAGGTTTGTCGTGGACTTACGCGGACGAGGACTGGAATCTTAATGCTGGATACTCTCAAGTAGGAGAGGGTTTCAATCCAGAGGTTGGCTTTCTCGCACGCCGTAATTTTCGAAAATATGAAGCAGGCTGGCGCTATCGTTTCCGGCCTGATAATTGGGGCAAGCTCCAAGAGTTGCGGCCTCATATGAACTACCGAGGCTATTGGGATTTCGATGGTAATCAACAGACCGGATATCTACACATTGATAACCATTGGGAATTCAACAGTGGAATGGAAATCCACACAGGCACCAACCTTACTCAAGAAGGGGTTTTCGAACCATTTGAAATTGTGAAAGGTGTAACAGTTCCCACCGGCGAATATAAACATCAGGAAGCGCAGCTAGTCTATTGGAGCAATCAGAGCGCACCATTCAGCGTTAATTTTCGATCATTTATTGGTGGATTTTTTGGAGGGGACAGAAAGAACCTTGATTCCACGATCCGGTACAGGGTAGGGGAAAAATTCACGAGCGAACTAACTTGGAGTCATAGTGGTATTGATCTTCCCGTACCAGGTGGTGACTTCGAAGTCGATATTGCGCGGTTTCGCGCAACCTATGCCTTCTCGCCCAGAATGACTATACAAACGCTGGTGCAATACAACAAACGAGACGATATTCTTTCCACCAATTTGCGATTTGCATGGCTGCAGTCCGCTAATGCGGGGCTCTACATCGTTTATAATGAAGTGGATGAAAACAGCCTGCTGTTCGCCCCGCGAGAAGATGCCCAGCAATTTGCAATCAAATATTCACGCATTCTTAATATTTTTAATTAGCAGCGGGCGTGGTTTCTCCCTAGAGACTACGATCGTGCTCCTTCGATGCCAGAGATATCGATAATCCAGTGGTAGATAGCCAGGTTCGTCCGCTCCAACGGTGGAAGCTGATCGACTTTCTCGGATCGAACGCATGAACTGAAAGTGCCCCAAAATACAAATAATCAGTCCGGTGATCAGGTTCGCCCAGCTCGATAGAGAAAATTGAACGCAGCGCCCGTCAGAAGGGAAAAACGTAGCATTAGGATCGATGAATTCCATGCTTGAGGTTGAAAAAAACCCCGCCCGATCAAAAATTGCCACCAATCTGGTTATGACCAGTGTGCTTAATGCCACCCAGCCGAGTATCTCGATCGCTCGGCGCAGGGAGCGGGCGCTCGGTGCGCTGAAATCTTTTTCTAGAGAACGGTTGGTCGCTGCATTCTCGCCTACATGGACCTCCATCATATGATACTAATAAAGAATATTTTCATATGACCTTATGCGGATAAACACTTATACTTCGCCTCGTAGCGCGCCCGTAGCTCAGCTGGATAGAGTAACTGGCTTCGAACCAGTTGGTCGGGAGTTCGAATCTCTCCGGGCGTGCCAAATTTTTAGCTGGCTACTGAAAAGGCTCGGAAAACCTCACAGTCTCTAGAGCAAGTGGTGACCAAATCGTCGACTAATTTAGGGAGGCCAACCTACGCATATAAGAAGGTTGGAATTTTCTAATACCCGCGCAGATTACCCTAAGATCTCTGTAATCGTTGCTCAAATCCCCGAATAGTTCAGTCTCTCATAACACGGCCGCAATCTGCTGCGGCTAGGGCATCTCTAATTCTGACTCCACGATTGGAGGAGTATTGGCTGAGTTTACAAACTCATTATTACTCCATATCCCGTTTTCGGCCCTACCGTCGGTATAGGTGAGGGTTCCGTGTCCGTTAAATAGGTTATCCCTGAACTCGCCAACATAAACATTCCCGTTGGCATAAGTATAGGTTCCTTGTCCGTTAGCTTGGTTATCCCTGAACTCACCAATATAACTATCCCCATTGGCAATGGTCAGGGTTCCTTGTCCGTTAGCTTGGTTATCCCTGAACTCACCAACATAAATAGCCCCGCCGGCAAAGGTCAGTGTTCCTTGTCCGTTACGCCGATTATCTCTGAACTCACCAACATAGACATCCCCGTCAGTAGATGTCAGGGTTCCTTGTCCGTTACGTCGATTATCTCTGAACTCACCAACATAAACATCCCCGTTGGCAAAGGTCAGGGTTCCTTGTCCGTTAGCTTGGTTATCCCTGAACTCACCAACATAAACATCCCCGTTGGCAAAGGTCAGGGTTCCTTGTCCGTTACGTCGATTATCTCTGAACTCACCAACAAAAACATTCCCGTCAGTATATGTTAGGGTTCCTTGTCCGTTAGCTAGGTTACCCCTAAACTCACCAACATAAACATCCCCGTTGGCAAAGGTCAGGGTTCCTTGTCCGTTAGCGAGGTTATCCCTAAACTCACCAATATACACATTCCCGCTGACAGTGTTTAGGGTTCCTTGTCCGTTACGTTGATTATCCCTGAACTCACCAACATAAACATTCCCGCTGACAGTAGTCAGGGTTCCGTGTCCGTTACGTTGATTATCCCTGAGCTCACCAATATAAGTAGACCCGTCGGAATATTTTATAGTCCCAGTACCCTGACCCCACACCTCGCACTGTACGGAGACCAGCAAAAGAGACAGAACTGAAGTGTGCAGTAGCTTTTCCATGGCTCTAATCTGTTTAGCCAAAACCATAAGCACAGTTTACGATCTTCTATACAGAAGACAATGCTCGCTAGATTGACAGTGAGATTTGCATATAGCATTCATGTGTGCGCTTGCAGTTGCACGTGTATTTATCTCGCTAAATATAGTCTACAGCACCATAACTCATTGGCTTTGAATCTATGAAGCGGTAAGTCAATTGCTTCAGAGTGCCCTTAGCAGACCCACTCCCTGGTCCGAGTCCGCTATAAGTGGCTTCGTGGACCGTATAAAGGTGGCCTGTCCGCTGATTTATCATTGGTCCGGTGCTATAGTTCTACTTAGCTCGGAATGACCGCGACTGTTTGCATCGGGCGGAACGCCCCAAATGAGCGCACAAAATAAAGTTCTCAAGCTAGCTATGGCTAGTGGGCGGGAATGGGTTAATGCTTAACTGACAGAAACACACAAAAGATTTATATTTAAGATAGAAGAAACAAAAAATGAGTAGCGAAAAGTTTTCTTTAAGCGAGTATTCAACCGTATTGGCACCAGGTACGCACTGGTCTGTGATTGTCCGCAGGGGCGTGCAGATGACGGTAACCGATTTATCGGGTGGAGCGAATGTGGGAATGTTGTTCTACAACCCCACACTTCTGAGTGAAAGATTCAATGCACCAGACACTCTGAAGTGTCAGCATACGTTCAAGATGACCCGCGGTCATTGTCTGTATTCCGATATGGGCAGAGTCTTTGCCTCTATCACGGAAGACACGTTTGGCTGGCACGACACGGTATGCGGTAACTCAAATGCTAAAGATATTGAGTCACGTTGGGGTGAACGTAACTACCAGACTCATCGCAACAAGTGGCTGCAGAATGGCTTCGATGCGTTCTTGGTTGAGCTCGGCAAATATCGGTTGAAAAAAGAAGATATGTCCTCGAATCTCAACTTATTCTCGGAAGTCTCTGCCGATGCGGAAGGCAAGCTTTCTCTGTCCCGGCGCAGCCAGGCGCAGGACCATATAGTTCTTCGCTTTGAAATGGATACGCTGGTCATCATGCATAGTTGCCCGCATCCACTCAATACGGACGAGAACTATCCGCGCATACCCGTGCAGATTGATCTCAAGCAAGCTGATCCTGTTGCAGTTGACGACTATTGCATGAACTCATGCGATGAAAATCGACGTGGCTTCAAAAACAACGCTTTGTATCACTTAGGAATGGACAGCTGAACATGATAAAAGAAAGTGGGCTATCTCTTGCCGCTGCAAGACAGAGAACAGTCATCAATTCCGGTGACTATTTCTTTCAAACTATGAAAGAAGGAGAAACTCTCCGGATTGTCGATCTGGAAGGTAACCAGGCCGCGGACGTTCTCTTTTTCAATGCTGAGGACCCGAGTGAGCGCTACAGCATGAGTGATACGCTGCGTGAACAAGCCGCGATATATTTGACCGCCGGCACGATGCTGAAGACTAATCTGAACCGAGACCTACTTGAGATAGTTGCGGACACCTGTGGTCGCCATGACACCCTCGGCGGGGCTTGTGCAACTGAATCCAACACCGTTCGCTACGATCTCGAAAAGCGTGGCATGCACGCCTGTCGGGACAGCTGGATGCTTGCTATTGGCGAGCGCGAAGAATTCGGCCTCTCCAAAGAAGATATTGGCCACAACATTAACTTCTTCATGAACGTACCCGTAACACCGGATGGTGGACTTCAGTTTGCAGACGGCATCTCCGCGCCCGGGAAATATGTGGAACTCAAGGCAAAGATGGATACCCTGATCTTGATCTCCAACTGCCCCCAGCTAAACAACCCCTGTAACGCCTATAATCCAACGCCTATTGAAGTCGTTTTTTGGTCAGCAGCATGAGAGTTGTTGCTGCGGAGCCGGCAAGTATCAGTCTAAATAGTAACGGGATCTGAACGTTCAGGGTTCTTGGAGGCACAGCAGCTATGTTCATCGAGCGTTCCACGAAGTAGGTTGCGAGCATTCCGCAAAAACAAACGGGATGGGAGCATTTTTTCGTATCGGTAGTTACCCTCATCCCGACTCACCCATTTTTGCTTGATTTAGTTTTTCAGTATAACTGCTTTAGAAACTCTAGGATGAGCCTTGCTGTGATCTGCGCTTGTTCCTGCTGCACCCAGTGGCCGGCACCTTCCACAATGTGTACGCCACGCATGTCGGTGCAGGCAGTATCCTGCATGCGATCCAACGCGCCGGGATTTTGATAAGTCCCCCAATCGCTGGCACCGGAAATAAACAGGCTGGGTTGGTCGATGGTCTTGCCGGCATAAAGCTGCAATTCAGCGGCGCCGATACCCGTCGTGCCCATACGGTAGCTGTTTAGACCACCTTGGAAACCAGTGCGACCAAATTCATTGACGTACACGGATAGCTCCGAATCTGTCAGCCAGCTGTTTCCGGCGACTACTTCAGTGCTGGGCATTACCGATGCGACGGTCTCCGCCATACCGTCTGCTAGGTCCATGATGTAGTAGGTTGGCATTTTCGCCCACTCAGTGGCGGAACGCTCAGCCAGTGGGTGAGGCTTGTTATCTGCCCAGTCGGCGCTCTTGTAGTGATAGTAGGCGCGGATGAAGTTGCTCAGACCTTGTTCTGCTTTCCACATGTTTTGGTTGGCATCGCGCGTCTGATAATAACGCTGATAGTGCTTACGCGGGCGCGGCAGGTTTTCCAGCTCATCGTAGATATTAGGTTCGCTGATGGCGGTACGGGGGTTCCCGATGGTATTGGTGGGTATACTAGGAGTGCCAGTAAATGGTGCGCTCATCAATACTACTGACCGAAATACATCTGGCCGCGTCACTGCGCACCAGGCGGCTAAGGGTGACCCGAAGTCATGTCCAATCACACAATCTACACGGTCGTAGCCATAGGCATAGATTAGACCCATAACATCCCGTACTTTGTTCAGCATCCGGAACGGTGTCAGGTCGGTTTCATAGTCGCTGCTCCATCCCGTGGTGCGACCATAGCCCCGCAGGTCGGGCGCAATCACGTGATAACCCGAATTTGCAAGGGGTAGCATGATCTTGCGCCAGCTATATGCCAGTTCTGGGAAACCATGCAATAGCACTAAAACTGGCCGGTCGCCTGGTTCGTGTCCCGCTTCCAACAAATGAATGCGCAAGCCATTAACATTCTCCACAAATCGGGATCGAATTCCGTCAGGCAGCCAGGAGTCTGGATAGGGGCCAATGCCGGATTTGATAGTGTCTGGAATTTGGGCTGTTAGTCGCTGCATCATGAATAGCGATGGTGCGGTGATGCCGAGTAAACGCATAAACTGGCGACGAGTATTCTTCATTTTCATTGCTCTACAACCCTTTGGCCTTTACTGATTACCATTACAATCCGTTTCGTGTTGTTGATGTCTTCCAGTGGGTCTGCGTCCAATAGCACCATATCCGCCACCTGTCCCTCAGCGATTGCCCCCATGTTTCCTTCGAGCCCAAAAAATTTTGCTGGCTCGAGCGTTGCCGCTTCCAAGGCCTCCAGCGGCGTGAGACCGGCCTTTACCAGCATATCCAATTCCGAATGTAGACTGTACCCCGGCACCGACAGGTTGATGGGAACATCGGTGCCAGCACCAAAAGGGACGCCAGCGTCGTGCATCCGATTGGTGAGGAACATGCTCCAGTTCGCGAAAAGGGGGTCACCGGCAGGAGAAGAGCGGCGCCGCTCGGCCTGAGTTTGCCAGTCCCGAGAGACATTTG